>CAXBFV010000001.1:0-15190 GCA_963974985.1 uncultured Gammaproteobacteria bacterium
GAAAATCAGCTATTGAGGCGAGAGTACAGGAGCTTATTAAGCTAACGGGTCTCAACGCTTTAGCACATAATTATCCAGATCAACTCAGTGGCGGTCAGAAACAACGCGTCGCTATTGCTCGCGCGCTTGCCTCTAATCCCAAAATATTATTATCTGATGAATCAACCTCAGCCCTTGACCCAGAAACCACCAAACAAATTCTTGACCTCTTACGTAAAATAAATCAAGAGCTTGGCGTAACGATTATATTAATCACTCATGAAATGGATGTCGTAAAAGAAATCTGCGATCAAGTCGCTATTATTGATCAAGGGAAAATTGCAGAATCAGGTAAGGTGACGGATGTTTTCATCCACCCCAAAACTGAAATTGCTAAAACAATGACTGAAGCCACCATGAAGCTGACTTTACCCGAAGAGTTTAAAAATAAACTCATTCCAACGCCTTATACAAAAGAAGATCTCACGCCTGTGGTTAAAATCACCTTCATTGGTGAATCGGCAAATGAGCCACTCATTGTCACACTACATCAACAATTTCAAGTCACTGCAAATATCATTCAAGCTAACATTGAACAAATACGCGGTGAAACCGTTGGGATTAGTATTTGTTCTTTTGCCGGCAAACGTAATGATTGGGAAAATGCGCTGGCTTATCTTTATGAAAAAAACTTTCAATTTGAGGTGATTGGTTATGCCAGAACTCATGCTTAACGCCGTTCTTGTTTCCACATGGCAAACCATTTATATGGTTTTTATTTCTAGTATTGTTTCCATTTTCTTGGGGCTTTGTTTAGGGGTAATCCTTTTCTTATCCAGAAGAAGTAATCATTGGTACAACACCTTAATTGATAATGTTCTAGGGTTTGTGGTGAACGCTGCGAGATCCATTCCTTATATCATTTTGATGATTATTTTGATCCCTGTAACCACTTTTCTTCTAGGCACTTCAATTGGTACTAACGCTTCTATTATTCCACTAATCATTGCCGCCATTCCTTTTTATGCGCGCATTGCAGAAACAGCAATTGAAAAAGTTGATAATGGGCTGATTGAAGCTGCCAATTCAATGGGCAGCAGCAAATGGCAAACCGTCATGAAGGTCTTGCTTCCTGAAGCGAAACCTCAACTGGTGAGTGGCGCAACATTAACGATCATCTCTCTTATTGGCTATTCAGCTATGGCGGGCGCCATTGGTGGTGGAGGTTTAGGCACCTTGGCTATTCAATATGGTTATGAACGCTTTAATTTAGTGGTTATGCTCGAAACTGTTATCATCCTCATTGTTATCGTACAACTTAGTCAATCCTTTGGAGACTATTTAGCCAAAGCAAAATCAATGTTCCGACTTTGGTTACTTTGTCTTATCCTTCTTGCAGGCTCAGTATGCCAAATTATCTATAGCCAAATTCCTAGCAGCAAAAACTTAATAACTGTTGGCGTCATGTCAGGTCAAATGACGGACATTATGAAAGTGGCTCAAAAAGTAGCTCAAGAAGACTACAATCTTAAGCTTAAAATTATTGCCTTTGATAACTATAGTATCCCCAATGAAGCCCTTAGTTCTGGTGCCATTGATGCTAATATTTTTCAGCATATACCTTTTTTAGAAAACCAGATTGCCGCTCGTCACTATAAAATCACCTGGATTGGTAAAACTTTTATCTACCCAATGGGGCTTTTCTCCGACACTTTAAAGTCTATTAAAAATATTCCCAACGGCTCAACTGTTGCTGTTCCAAGTGATCCCACCAATGAAGGCCGCGCACTACTTTTATTGCAAAAAGCAGGTCTCATTAAATTAACCCCTGGCATCGGCTGGAAAGCAACGCTTTATAATATTGTTTCTAATCCCTACAATTTAAAATTCAAAGCCCTGAGCGCCGCCCAAATACCTAGGATTCTGAATCAAGTGACCATTGGCGCTATTACCAATGACTATATGGGGCTTGCTCAACCACCACTTACCTTAAAGAGTGCAATCTATAAAGAAGGTAAAGACTCGCCTTTTGTAAATGTAATCGTGGTGCAGGATAAAAACAAAGACAACCCGCTCTTGCGCAGATTGGTTGAAGTTATGCATTCCAAAGAAATTATTAAAGCAACAGAAGCCATGTACCCAGATGGAGGCGCCATTCCTGGCTGGAATTAATCCTTTCTATCTTCTGCCTTTTACCAAATAGCTAAAAAATGTTAGTATCCTCAACATTATTCTGATCTTCGGTACCCTCTTGGCTAACATAAACGCGCACCAATTATCAAATAAACCTAATAAGGGCAGACAGCCTCTTGCACTCATCCCACTTTTCACAACAGAGATGTGGGAGCGTTATGGCTTTTATGTTATCCAATCACTATTAGCATTATTCCTAACACTACAGCTAGATTTAAGTAACTCCAAAACCTATAGCATTGTTGGCACATTTACAGCCCTTTCTTACATTATGCCTATCCTAGGCGGTTATATTTCAGATCAGCTATTAGGCCAAAAGATGGCTGTTATTTTTGGTTGCGTCACCTTATTTATCAGTTATTTTTATCTTTCATTTTTCTTTAATAGCCCCACTACATTGGCCATTTCTCTTGGAGGAATTGCTATTGGAACGGGCCTGCTAAAACCCAATATTGCGTGCTTAGTAGGAAACCTATATGAGTCAGGAGACTCCAGAAGAGATGGAGGATTTTCAATTTATTATGCAGGAATGGCACTAGGCATCTTGATTGGAACCACTATCCCGATTCTTCTAAAGCATGCTTATGGCTGGCAGTTAACCTTTTTTACGCCAGGCATTGCGCTGGTGGTTGCATTATTTATTTTTCTATTTGGTATCAAAAAATTTAAGATTAAAAATAGTAATCCTATTTCTTTAAATTTGCCAAAACTCGTTAATGCAGCTTTTCTTTCTATTATTGCCTGGGTGAGCGCTTTTATTTTACTAGATTATCCATTTGCTGCTTTTTTGTTTTTCTTAATTATTGCTATTGGTTCAGTCTTCATCGTGACCGGCATTGCAATGAAAGAAAAGAAGGTGCAGCGCGCAAAAACATTTTCCTTTTTAATTCTTTGCTTTATTTCTGTACTTTTCTGGATGCTCTACTTTCAACTCTTCCTATCTTTAACACTTTTCATATACCATTGCTTGAAGACACATTTATGGGGGCTCCACATGCATCCCACATATTATATTGCCATTGAATCTTTAGGGCTTGTATTATTTGGGCCACTTTTATCCCCTGTTTTTTCAAAATTTGCATTAAGACAAGATGCGATAGATGCCTCGGTAAAATTTATACTCTCTATCTTTTTTTTGGTTATTGCCTTCCTTCTGGTCATCCTTTCAATCATCTTCACTCATAAAACAGCCCTTATTTCACCTCTCTGGATTATTTTTGCATACTTATCTGTTTCTTTTGCAGAGCTCCTTTTATCTCCGGTAGGGCTCTCCATGTCTACAAAATTAGTTAGACCACAAGTTGTCGGCCTAATGATGGGAATATTCTTTGTATCTCTTGGTGTTGGCGGATATCTTGCAGGGCTACTTGCTCAACTCTCGTCTGTTCCTAAAAACACAAGTTATATTGAAATGAAAAGCATTTATTTAACTGCTTTTTCCTACTATTTCTATATCGCACTTGGCATACTCGCATTAACGATTATTTTATGCTTACTTATTAGAAAGATTAATCTTTCTGCCGTAGCCAGCGCTAGTTTTGATACTTAAAGCCTTTACTTTTTATAGGGATCATGTTCCACTGCGCTATAATTTCACAATGAACCCTATCATGGTAATCTCATGATATTTAACCCATAAGAATAAATTTATGAACTTTTCATCTCTAGGCCTCTCAAAAAATATTGTAGACGCATTAACTGAAAAAGGTTACGACAAACCTTCACCTATTCAACTAGAAGCAATCCCTGCCATTCTTAAAGGCAAAGACATTATGGCAGCCGCTCAAACAGGGACAGGGAAAACTGCAGGTTTCGCACTCCCAATACTTGAAAAACTCTCCAAAGGCACGCCTGCCAAACCGAACCAAGCACGCGCTTTAATTCTCACCCCGACAAGAGAACTTGCTGCACAAGTTTTAGATAATGTTCAAACCTATAGCAAAAACTTACCTTTACGTTCTGCTGTTGTTTTTGGAGGTGTTAAGATAAACCCTCAAATGATGAAATTACGCAGAGGTGTGGATATCTTGGTAGCAACACCGGGCCGACTTCTTGATCTTTATAATCAAAATGCCGTGCGTTTTAACCAATTAGAAGTTTTAGTATTAGATGAAGCTGATCGCATGCTTGATATGGGTTTCATTCATGATATTCGTAAAATATTAGGCTTCTTGCCGAAGCAACGTCAAAACTTATTATTTTCAGCAACTTTCTCTGATGAAATTCGCAAACTTGCAAAAGGTTTAGTTAATGATCCTGTGGAAATTTCAGTAAGCCCACGTAATACAACAGCTGTGCGAGTTAAACAATGGATTTGTCCCGTAGATAAAAAGAAGAAACCCGCGCTCCTCGCCCACCTTATTAAAGAAGGAAACTGGCAGCAAGTATTGGTATTCACACGAACAAAACACGGCGCTAATAAACTTACACAGTTTTTAGAAGAAAAAAATATTAAAGCCGCTGCCATCCATGGTAATAAAAGTCAGGGTGCGCGAACTAAAGCCTTAGCAGCCTTTAAAGCAAATGAAGTCTGCGCCTTAGTTGCAACAGATATTGCAGCACGTGGTTTGGACATCAATCAACTTCCTCAAGTCGTTAATTTTGAACTCCCAAATATTCCTGAAGACTATGTTCATAGAATTGGCCGCACAGGACGCGCTGGAAGATCAGGACAAGCCATCTCTCTTGTTGCTGCAGATGAATTCCCTGAACTATCTAATATTGAGTGCCTTATTCAAGCGATACTCCCCCGAGAATTAATGGATGACTTTGAGCCGGTCCATGACCTACCTAAATCTGAACTCCGTCGAATTAAAAAACCTAAGCCACCTAAAAGCCCAAGGGTTGAGCATCGAGATGGCCAAAAAACAAATTTTAAAAGAAGAGCACCTAAACGCAACACTTCTAAATTCTAGCGAAATAAGCACTAAAAATAATAAAGTTCAAAAAAAGGCTTTGCTTTTAAAAACTTTTGAGTATAATGCACACAACTAGCGTGTTAAGAGTGAAACAATCTTTCACGGCCGTTAGTTGTTTAAATTAAAATATAAAATAGTGAGTATATAAATATGTCAAAAGGCACAGTAAAATTTTTCAACGAAACTAAAGGTTTCGGTTTCATTTCACCAGAAGACGGCGCTAAAGACGTTTTCGTACACGTAACAGCATTGAATGGTGCTTCTTTACAAGACGGTGACGTAGTTGAGTTCGAAACAGTTGACGGTCAAAAAGGACCTCAAGCAGAGAACGTTCGTCACGCATAAGTCGTTAGAACTTTTTTTTAAAAGCACTTTTTAGTGCTTTTTTTTCGCCTACAGAAAAGTAACTTTCAAAAACTCTAAAAAAAATTCTTTGGCCTTATTAATTTAGTCCATTACTTCTTTCACTAAATCAAAAGAAAAGCCCTGGCCCAGAAGATACTTAATTCTTTTCTGGCGATCCTCAAAAGTAAGTGCTTGGTTATTATCATTGCGATATTTCTTTTGATAACAGTCCTCAATTACCTCATACCAATTTATATCCAAATTATCTAAAGCTTCTTGATAAATTTCTTTATCCACACCTTTCGGTAAAATAGCTTGGTAGATTCGGTTAGGTCCACGATACTTTGAAAGTTGTGAACGACAAAAAGCCTCAGCAAACCTTAAATCTGATTGCCAGTTTTGCTCAATAAAATATTCTAAAAGTTCATCTGCTTCAGGCTCAGAAACGCCACGAGTTTTTAATTTTTGAAAAAGTTCATAGCGCGAATACTCTCTACGCGCTAATAAAAAAAGTAAATAGGCTTTGGGCGGCCTACTCTCCACTTAACTCAAGCGCTTCTTTCTTTGGTTTTTTCTCCTCAACAATAGGTTTAGGCAATAAAATGTCACGCAAAGTTGCTTCTAACTTGTCTCGAATTTCAAGATTCTCTTTAAGAAAGCCTCTTACATTATCCTTTCCTTGACCAATCCGTTCACCTTCATAGCTATACCAAGCACCTGCTTTATTGATTAATTCATGCTTCACACCTAAATCAATTAGCTCACCCTCTAAAGAAGTCCCTTCACCGTACAAGATATCAAATACTGCCTGTTTAAAAGGTGGTGAAACTTTATTTTTAACCACTTTGACTTTAGTTTCATTACCTAAAATTTCATCACCCTTCTTAATCGGGCTACCACGACGTATTTCAATACGTACTGAGGCGTAAAATTTTAAAGCATTACCACCTGTCGTCACCTCTGGGTTACCAAACATAACCCCAATTTTCATTCTTAACTGATTAATAAAAATAACCAACGTATTAGAGCGCTTAATGTTTGCCGTCAACTTACGTAAAGCTTGAGACATTAAACGCGCTTGAAGCCCCATATGAGAGTCACCCATGTCGCCATCAATTTCAGCTTTAGGCGTCAATGCTGCAACAGAATCTATAACCACGACATCAACAGCTGCTGAACGCACGAGCATATCAACAATTTCAAGTGCTTGTTCACCCGTATCAGGCTGAGACACAATTAAATCATCTAAATTAACA
The DNA here is from genome assembly GCA_963974985.1 of uncultured Gammaproteobacteria bacterium. Classification (GTDB taxonomy): domain Bacteria; phylum Pseudomonadota; class Gammaproteobacteria; order Francisellales; family Francisellaceae; genus CAUZSH01. Next base: position 6,692 of record CAXBFV010000001.1, read on the forward strand.
CCCAAGGCTTTGGCATAAATAGGATCTAATGCATGCTCTGCATCGATAAAAGCGACAGTGCCACCCTTTTTTTGACATTCGGCTAATGCCTGCAACGTTAACGTTGTTTTTCCTGAGGACTCTGGCCCATAAATTTCTACTACACGTCCTTTAGGTAATCCACCTATTCCGAGCGCGACATCTAAACCAATAGAGCCTGTGGAAATGGCTTCAATATCTTTAGCGCATCCTTCATCTCCCATTCGCATAATGGAACCTTTACCAAATTGACGTTCAATTTGAGAGAATGCGGCGTCTAATGCTTGCTGTTTTTTATTGTCCATGCTGGCCTCTTGCTAGAATTTAAAAGATCTCTGAATTCCTCAAAGGTCTTTGTTAATCAGGTGATACGCACCCTATTGAAATTAGGCTAAAATTCTAACAAAACTTAGGCCTAGACTCACGGTGTTTCAGAACCTTTTACTACTTATTTATCAAGTAATTAATGGGCATCAATATGAACACCTACTGAACCCTTTGAATTTACATCGTTATTTATAGTATGCCCTATATTTCTATTAATATTAGTCACTTGGTTTACATTATTTATATTTTGTTCTGATAAAGACTCAGCACCACATTGCCCTGATGCATCATTACAATACTTAGTAGGCCTTACTTTTACCGTTAGCTTCTTATCTTTGACCTCTTTTGCTTCAAAATATTTAGGTGTGGTTTCCAGCTTTGGCTTATTTTTATCATTCACTTCACCAATATTAACATCCGTGGGCACAATAACTTTTGTCGTTGAATAGCCTAGCTTCTCAAGTTGTGCTGCTTTTTCAGACGCTATTGCCCAAGAAGACAGCCCTATAAAACTCAAAACAAGTATTAAGATCTTCATATTTAACTTTCCCTTTAATTTTTTTAATTCCTCTCTTAGTAAAGATAGCCACATATATATAATTTACCTCAAAGCCTCGACTTTCTTTATTAGCTTCTACTATCTGCCAAAAAATATTTAAAATTAAAATATAAGCTCTAACTAGATAAAGTATGTTTAAAAATCAGTGAGTTGGTTATATCTATACCTGATATAAACGCTTTAAACTTTGTTTAAATTATAGTCTGACCCAGAATTTTAAAAAAGTTAGGCTAAACTTATCAACATAGAGAGATGATTAGAAATTTAGAAGGAGACGGTAATGACAAAAGCACATATTAATAACGTCATTCCCTTTCCTCAGCAATCTAGTTTTTCATCTGCAGAAGCTATTCTCATGAATGCCAGTCTTCTCAAAATATTTGCTGAGATCCGTGATGACATTACCCACCAAGTAGCATTAGAAATACTACAATCCGCCGCACAACCAGAAGCTCAGCATATTGCTCATAAATTAGGGTTTTCAGACTTTTGCGTACGTCGCGCACTACTAAGCTTAGCTCGACTCGGACTCCTCAATCACAGCGACCATCATTATCAGCTGGCTATTTCATTAAAGTAAGCGCACCTACATTCTCAAAAAAATGAATAGGGCCTACAATGGCGGGGAAGTTAATTAAAGATCTTTGTGTTTCTAAATGTACCAAGCAAAGACCTTTATCACCCTTAGGAGAATCTATTTTGAATATTTCACTCATTATCACGGGTATCATTATTGTTGCTATTGTCGTGATTATTGCCAGCACCATTCGTATCGTCCCTCAAGGCTACGAGCTTATTGCTGAGCGTTTCGGTCGTTTTCATAAAATACTTAAGCCTGGTTTAAACTTGATTATTCCTGTCATGGATCGTATTGCCAATCGCGTCAATGTTAAAGAATGCGTATTGAATGTTTCACGACAAGAAATCATCAGTCGTGATAATGCCAGCGTTGAAGTCGATGGTGTTGCCTATTTCCAAGTTTTGGATTCACAAAAATCCACCTATGTAATTAATAATTTAATTTATGCCTTAGAAAATTTGGTCATGACAAATATCCGGACGGTCTTAGGGTCTATGGACCTTGATGAAATGCTTTCTAAACGTGATAACATCAATGTTAAACTTCTCCATGTGTTAGATGAAGCAACGGACCCTTGGGGCGTGAAAATTGTACGGGTTGAGATCAAAGACATCTCGCCACCAAAAGATCTATTGGACGCTATGGCCCAACAAATGAAAGCTGAACGTTTAAAACGTGCCGAAATTTTAAAAGCTGAAGGGGTTAAGCAGTCTCATATTCTTGAAGCTGAAGGCATAAAGCAGTCTCAAATTCTTAAAGCCGAAGCGGAAAAAAGAACCAAAGAACTTGAAGCAGAAGGACTAAAAGCTGCTAAATTCAGGGATGCTGAAGCCTTGGAAAGAACTGCAGCAGCAGAAGCTATTTCGACCCAGTTAGTTTCTGATGCTATTTCAAAAGGAAATATACAAGCGATTCAATACTTTGTTGCTCAAAAATATATCGATGCCTTAGGACAAGTTGCGGCTTCTCCGAACTCTAAAACTATCATGATGCCTCTAGAGGCATCAGGTGTCATAGGCTCAGTGGGTGGCATTACAGAGCTTTTGAAAGATATGGGCATTACCAATAAGGTATAAAATCGTTAATCTTAAGCTTAAGGAGTAGAGAATGATTTACTGGCACTGGCTAATTTTAGGTGGCATCTTTCTAATCATTGAAGTCACTTCTCTCACCACTTTCTTTTTATTCTTTTCTATTTCTGCCTTTATTATGGCGGCTATCACAGGTTTTTGGCCAAATCTTGATTTACCCTGGCAAATGTTTATTGCCGCGATCTTGGCACTTATTTCCTGTATCAGTTTTTACCAAGTCTATAAACGCCGTCGTAAAAACACTTCTGAAAATGATGTTAATGATCGCTTAAAACAATATGTAGGGCTAAAAGTAACCCTGATTGAAGATGCTCAAAATGGTATTAGCAAAACTAAAATTGGTGACACTTTATGGCGTATAGAAATTGCAGATGGTCATAAAGGTGACGAGGTTGAAATTGTGAGTTACCATTCAACCACTTTTATTGCAAAAAAAGCTTAGCTTTCTTTTTTCACAGCAGAAGTCTTGTTAAGATCGATGGCGTGGTGGTGATTGAAGTTTTCAACTCTCCATTGTGTATTTGATCATCGCCACACCAATTTTTTAGTTCTCCTTTTTATAGTCTCTCTTTGATTTCACCACGTCCGTATGCCATTCTTTATAGTACTTTTAGTCCTTTAAACATTATACTCTGAGACCCTATCGTGAGTAACCGACTTTTAAAATCTACCGCCGTTGTAGGGCTTTTCACCTTACTCTCCCGCATCTCTGGTTTTGTCAGAGATATGATTTTTGCACGTGTCTTTGGTGCCTCAACAGGCATGGAAGCTTTCCTGGTAGCCTTTAAAATTCCTAACTTCATGCGTCGACTTTTTGCCGAAGGATCTTTTACTCAAGCTTTTGTCCCCATCCTGTCGGAGTATAAAGCCAAATACCCTCACCATGAACTGGTTGATTTTATTCGTCACGTCACAGGCACGCTCGGCTCTATATTACTGGTCATCACAGCCTTAGGTATGATTTTTTCAAGCGCTTGGATTTTTGTTTTTGCTCCTGGATTTTATGATCAACCCGAAAAATTTGCGCTCGCCTCAGATCTCCTCACGATTACCTTCCCTTATATCTTTTTTATTGCCTTGACCGCCTTGGCAGGCAGTATTATGAATTGTTATTCAAAGTTTGCGGTACCCGCTTTCACACCCGTTATTTTAAACCTCTCCATGATTACATTTGCGCTCAATGCCCATTATTTTAGCGTTCCTATTCATGCCCTTGCTTGGGGTGTCTTCGCTGCAGGAATTTTACAGCTCGCCCTACAAATACCCTTTCTCGCCAAACTCAATGTACTGGCTTGGCCTAAATGGGGTTGGCGCCATCTTGGGGTTAGAAAATTAATGATCCTGTTAGTCCCGGCTTTATTTGGAGCTTCTGTGGCACAGCTTAGTTTATTATTGGATACCATTTTTGCTTCTTTTCTTCAAAGCGGCAGTATTTCATGGCTCTACTATGCTGATCGCCTCAATCAATTTCCATTAGGAGTTTTTGGTGTGGCCCTTTCAACCGCTGTCTTGCCCCACCTTTCAAAGCATCATGCCAATACAGACCAAACTCGATATAACCAGTCTCTTGATTGGGCGCTGCGTTTAGTCTTTTTATTAGCACTGCCTGCGGCTATTGGCCTTATGTGTTTATCAGGCCCCATGTTGACGACACTTTTTAACTATGGCGCTTTTAATCAACATGATGTGATCGAGTCACAAAGAGCCCTCATTGCTTTTTCAATTGGTCTTTTTTCTTTTATTCTTGTGAAAGTTTTAGTCTCTGCTTTCTACTCTCGACAAAACATGAAAACGCCCGTCAAAATTGGAGTCATTGCTTTGGTATCAAATATGATTCTCAATGCAATTCTCGTTTTACTGCTCATCCCTTATGGTTTAGGACATGTAGGACTTGCAGCCGCCACTTCCATATCATCATTCATTAATGCCGGACTTTTATTTTATATGCTGAGAAAATTAGATTTTTATCAAGCCCGTCCAGGTTGGATTTTATTTTTAATACGAATTGTTATTGCCTCTATGGCTCTTGCTGCACTGCTTTTATATTTCCAAGGCCATATTACAGATTGGTTTAATAACAGCTTTGAGCATCGAATTTTACATCTGGTTGCTTTAATTGCCGCGGGTCTCGCGCTCTATTTTATAATGCTATTTGCCACAGGCATGCGTCGGAAGCATTTGACGCATCATCAGTAAATTTAACCCCTACAAACAGGTAGTAAACCTTTAATATTTTTAACCAACCTATCGACTCGATCTTTATTCACACCAAAGTCAGAGTGACCATATTTAGAAAAACTTAAGAGCGCTAAGGTGCTTTGATCTGAGTTTAAAGCTATAAACTGAACACTAAGATAATCAGGGAAGCGAAATACCAAACTTCTTTGAATATATTGCGTAACTTCTTTTGTCTCTGATATTTTTGAAATCCGAGGTTCTTTTGCAATAACCCTTTCCCAAGCTGCTTTGAGTTTTCCCTCATTTGCCTCAAAGCAAGGTGAAACCAAATCTGGCTTAGTATTACAAAAGTCTTTCGGGCACATGAGATACCAGTTAGGTTTATCAGGACGAGATAGCTTTTTAAAATCTACTGTAATCGGTTTCATAGTGCACCCCACCAAAAATAAACTCACAATAATTAAACCAATAAGCTTTTTCATCTTGGCTACTTCAGTAATTGTATGACTTCTTCTAATAATAGCCGCTTTGCTGTTGTTTTGCGCCACACCAAAGCAATTGAACGCGCAGGTATATTTTTTTCAAAAGGCAAATAGACAATGCCTTCTTCATTTCTTCCTATGGCAATATTAGGCATCAAGGTGATACCGGTTCCCGCCTTAACCATTTGTCTAAGGGTTTCTAAGCTGGTCGCGCGGAAGTCTTGCTCTGTTTCAATATGATAGCGGTGGCAAAGATCTAAAGCCTGATCTCTCAAACAATGTCCTTCGTCTAAAAGTAATAGCTTTTCTTTCATTAATGATTTCTGTGTAATGGTTTTATTTTTTGCCAGAGGATGACCCACAGGCACAGCCACTTGAAAAACATCTTCAAACAGGCAGACACTCTCTAATTTTTCATCCTCAATCGGTAACGCAAGAAATGCTACATCTAATACACCTGACTTCAATTGATCAATGAGGACGTCAGATTTTTCTTCGACTAAAACCAAAGTTAAATCAGATAACTTTTCCTTAATCTTGGATACCAATTCTGGGAAAAGATAGGGTGCTAAGGTTGGAAAGGCACCAATTTTAAATTTTCCACAAAAAGGATTCTTGGTTGCTTCAGAGATTTCATGAATGGCATCAACTTCTTGCAAAATTACTTTTGCCCGATCAATAATTTTCAACTATTGATAAAAGCTATGATTAGTATAGTAATAATTCATTTCAAATACATGGTCTCTTACTCTATTCTTAAATCAGTAGGCTCTAACCATAAATAAGGAAACTAAGATGACTTTAAAGAAAATGACACACAGCAATGGTGCACCAGTCGTTGATAATCAAAATGTTATGACAGCAGGCCCCAGAGGCCCCATGCTTTTACAAGATGTTTGGTTTTTAGAAAAACTCGCGCACTTTGATCGAGAAGTTATTCCTGAGCGACGCATGCACGCCAAAGGGTCCGGTGCATTTGGTACCTTCACCATTACGCATGATATTTCAAAATACTCCAAAGCTAAAATATTTTCAAAAGTTGGGCAAAAAACAAATGCCTTTGTTAGATTTTCTACCGTAGCGGGTGAGCGAGGTGCCGCTGATGCTGAACGTGATATCCGTGGATTTGCGATTAAGTTTTATACGGAAGAAGGTAACTGGGATTTGGTGGGCAATAACACCCCTGTCTTCTTTCTAAAAGATCCTCTTAAATTTCCAGATCTAAACCATGCCGTCAAACGTGATCCACGCACCAATATGCGAAGCGGCCAAAGTAACTGGGACTTTTGGACACTACTACCTGAAGCTTTACATCAAATCACAATTCTTATGAGTGATCGAGGCATTCCTAAAACATATCGCCATATGCATGGCTTTGGTAGCCACACCTTTAGTTTTATAAATGAAGACAATGAAAGGTTTTGGGTGAAGTTTCATTTAAAAACCCAACAAGGTATTGAAAACCTATCGGATCAAGAAGCAGAAACACTTATTGGTAAAGACCGCGAAAGCCATCAAAAAGATCTTTATGAAAGTATTGAAAATGGTGATTTCCCAAAATGGGCTGTCAAAGTGCAAATCATGCCTGAAGCGGAAGCTCAAGATTATAAATTCCATCCTTTTGACTTAACGAAGATCTGGTCACAAAAAGATTATCCTCTCATTGATGTGGGTGTATTAGAATTAAATAAAAATCCTGACAACTATCACGCCGATGTAGAGCAAGCGGCCTTCAATCCTGCAAACATTGTGCCTGGAATTGGTTTCTCTCCAGACAAAATGCTACAAGGTCGCCTCTTTTCCTACGGTGATGCACAACGCTATCGTTTAGGCGTTAATCATGCACAAATCCCAGTTAATGCGCCACGCTGTCCTTACCATAGCTTCCATCGTGATGGCGCCATGCGTGTTGATGGCAATCAAGGTTCAACAAAAGGTTACGAGCCAAATAGCTTGGGAGAATGGCAAGATCAGCCGCATTTAAAAGAAGCAAAACAGTCACTTTATGGCGATGCCTATCAATGGGATCACAGAGAAGATGATTCAGACTACTTTACCCAAGCAGGTGATTTATTCCGTCTCATGACACCAGCTGAGCAGAAGATCTTATTTGAAAATACTGCGCGCGGTATGGCTGGTGTTTCTGAAGAAGTTCAAGCTAGACATATTAAACATTGTGGCTTAGCAGATCCGGCTTATGGGGAAGGTGTTAAAGCAGCCATTTCTAAAGCCTAAGGCCCAGTACTTTAACACCTTAAAAGCCTAGGTTTACTCTCGTAAGCTTAGGCCTACTTTATTCTTTTCTCGATCAATAGAAAGAACTTTTATCTTTGGCAAATATTGATTGAGCGATAATTGATCCATTGGGTGGTCGATCCGTTTTTCACTCATTTCTGAAATATGAATCAAGCCATCATTTTTAAGACCAATATCCACAAAGGCACCAAAGTCCACGAGGTTTCTTACCACGCCTGAAACCATCATGCCCTCTGTTAGATCCTCAAGACTCACCACATCATTTCGAAAGACCACCTCAGGTAATTCTGTCCTTGGATCAAATCCAGGTTTTTGCAACTCTTTGACAATATCTTTTAGACTCACCAACCCTACATTCATCTGATCTGCAAAACTTGAAAGCTCTGTAGGTGTAATTTTCTCAACTTGGTAGGTTTGCTGTAACGCCTTAGCTGCCTTGTATTGTTCTGGATGTACGCCTGTATTATCTAACGCTTCCACACCCTCTCTGATACGTAAAAATCCTGAACATTGTTGAAAAGCCTTGGCACCTAAGCCCTTCACTTTTAAAAGCTCCGAACGTGTTTTAAAGACACCTTGTTTATCTCGATACGCAATCACTTCATTGGCCAATTTAGGCCCAATGCCTGCGACATGTGATAACAATGCAGGTGAGGCCGTATTCACATCAACCCCTACTTTATTTACCACCGCCTCAATAACCTCATCAAGTTTTGTCGTAAGCTTTCCTTGATCCACATCATGCTGATATTGGCCTACGCCTATGGATTTGGGATCAATTTTAACGAGGGCTGCCATAGGATCTAATAAACGCTGCGCAATCGAAATGGCTCCTCGAACAGTGACATCTAAATCAGGGTATTCTTGTTGCGCCAAACTTGAAGCAGAATAAACCGAAGCGCCCGCTTCTGAAACCACCGTAAAGGGAATATTTAAGCCTTCTTTATTCAGTTCCGCAAAAAAATCCTGCGTTTCTCGAGAAGCCGTACCATTACCAATCGCTACCAC
>CAXBFV010000002.1:0-13292 GCA_963974985.1 uncultured Gammaproteobacteria bacterium
AATGGTTGAGAGAGGTGTCATTTAGGGAAATTTATTGCGCTGTCTTCAATAATATAATCTTCGATGCTGTCCTCGTTGACTTTTTTCTCTGAAATTAAATTATCGCGCAATATTTTCTTTACATTAAATTTCACTTCATTTTGATTTAAAAGTGGGTGCCATGAGGGTAATTCTTGGTTTAGGTATAGTCTTTTATAAGCACAAGAGTTTGGTAGCCAATTAGCGATGGCAGGTAAATTTTCTATAGTAATGTTAATACAGTCAGGCACAAGCTTAAAGCGATCATTATATTTTTGGCATTGACATTTTTTTGTATCAAAAAGTGCGCAATGCACAGAAGTATAGAAAACATCTTTGGTTTCTTCATTTTCAAGCTTGTGTAAACAGCATAGCCCGCAACGATCACAAAGAGATTCCCATTCTTGATGGTTGAGATCAGAAAGTTTTTTGGTGACCCACCAATTTTGAGATTCCATGTTGAAAAAATTTGAGAATAAATTAATTGATGCATGTTACGGTTTAAAAGATGATCTGTCTAGCTTTGGGAAATCCTATGGCTTCAGGTTTTTTGCTGTGTTGTCTTGGTTATTAATGAAAATTGTACGTATAATTTATACTAGAAGTCTAAACTAATTCGCATAAGCGAAAGGTATTGAGTATTCATGAAAAATGAGATGTTCCGGAATGTTGTATTTTGGGTAATTATTGCCGGTATTTTAGTTGTTTTATTTAGCGGGTTTAACGATTCGTCTACATCTAGGCAAAAAATAGATTACTCGAACTTTGTTTCTCAGGTAGATAACGGCCAAATTGCAGATGTTAAAATTAATGGCCGAACAATATCTGGAAAAACAAGTTCAGGTTCAACCTTTGTTACTTATTCCCCCTGGATAGATCCAATGCTGCTAGATAAGTTGCTGGATAAAAAAGTAACTGTCCAGGCTAAGCCGCCTGAAGAAAGAAGTTTGTTGATGGATATTCTAATCAGCTGGTTCCCGTTCTTGATTTTAATTGGTGTTTGGATATTTTTAATGCGCCAGATGGGTTCTGGTGGGAAAGGTGGGGCATTCTCCTTCGGTAAGAGTAAAGCGAAGCTGTTGGGCGAAGATGACATTAAAGTTACTTTAGACGATGTTGCTGGTGTTGATGAGGCCAAAGAGGATGTTGGGGAGATTATTGATTTCTTAAGGGCGCCTGCAAAGTATGAAAAATTAGGTGGAAAAATACCAAAAGGTGTTTTGATGATAGGGCCGCCAGGAACAGGGAAAACACTTTTGGCGCGCGCTATTGCGGGTGAAGCAAAAGTTCCGTTCTTTTCAATTTCAGGTTCTGATTTTGTTGAAATGTTTGTGGGTGTCGGTGCTTCCAGGGTTCGTGATTTGTTTGAGCAGGCTAAAAAACGCGCACCGGCTTTGATTTTTATTGATGAAATTGATGCGGTAGGCCGCCATCGTGGTGCTGGTATGGGCGGTGGTCATGATGAACGTGAGCAGACACTTAACCAAATGTTGGTTGAAATGGATGGCTTTGCAGGCAATGAAGGCGTGATTGTGATTGCGGCAACGAATAGGCCTGACGTGTTAGATCCAGCATTATTGCGTCCAGGGCGTTTTGATAGACAGGTAACCGTTGGTTTGCCAACAGTGAAAGGACGAGAGCAGATTTTAAAAGTGCATCTTAAAAATGTAACGACGAGCAAAGATGTTCGCCCAGAGTGGATTGCTAGAGGAACGCCTGGTTTTTCAGGTGCTGAGCTTGCTAACTTAATTAATGAAGGTGCTTTATTTGCAGCACGTGGTGATAAAAATGAAGTAGGCATGGAAGAGCTTGAAAAAGCAAAAGATAAAATTTTGATGGGTGCTGAGCGTAGGTCCATGGCGATGAGTGAGAAAGATAAGCGCTTAACGGCTTATCATGAATCTGGGCATGCTATTGTCGGGCTTTTGGTGCCAGATCATGATCCGGTTTATAAAGTCAGTATTATTCCTCGTGGGCGCGCTTTAGGTGTGACAATGTACTTGCCTGATGGCGATCAAGTTAGTCAAAGTAAAGAGCAGCTTGAAAGCCGTTTATCTAGTTTATATGGTGGGCGAATTGCTGAAGCGTTGATTTATGGTAAAGAGCAGGTAACAACGGGCGCTTCAAATGATATCCAGGTTGCCACAAATATTGCGCGAAGTATGGTAACAAAATGGGGGCTTTCAGATAAGTTAGGTCCTTTGTTGTATGATGAAGAGGATGAACAGCCGTTTTTGGGACACTCCATGGGTAAAACCTCAAAAGCAATATCTGGGGATGTGTTAAAAGTTATTGATGATGAGGTTCGTGACTTTATTGATAGAAATTATGTTAGAGCAGAGAAAATCCTGGCAGCTAATGAAGATATCTTACATGCAATGACGGATGCTTTGATGGAGTATGAAACAATTGATTCGGCTCAGGTGGCTGACTTGATGGCAAGAAAACCTGTGAGAAAGCCTGGTGATTGGACGGTGAGTTATAAAGATGAGGATGGTGTTGATAAGCATCCCGAAAAGGTAGAGGAAACGAAAAAAGATAATAAGCCAGAATCGGGTGAAGAAAAACCAACAGAAACAGCTTAGATCTTTGTTAGTTCTCCTCGAATATTTTCTTGCATCTTCTTTTTTATCTGGCGGTTTGTAAGCCCAAGACTCAAAAGATAATAGAGTTTGGTTAGTGCTGCCTCATCAGTTAGGTCGTATCCAGAGATGACGTCGCTTTCTAAGAGCGACTGCCCTGTTGCGTAAGATTTCATATTTACGGTGCCGCGTACACACTGAGTGCAATTAACAATAATGATTCCCTGTTCTGTGGCTTTTTTTAAAACTTTCAAGTTTTGTGTACTGTTTGCAATATTTCCAGCACCATAAGTTTTTAGGACGAGTCCCTCTAAAGGGTGACAAAGTATTTGATCAAAAATCTTAAAATCAATGCCTGGAAAAATAGATAAAATAGCAACTTTTGCTGATTTGATGACGTTTAGTTTGATTGGCTTTAACGGTTTAGGTTGTAGAAGATCATTTTTGATTTTAATATCAATACCTACTTCTCCTAATTTTGGAAAGTTTGGAGATTGGAAGGCGGACACTGCTGAGGCATCGGTCTTTTGGGTTCGGTTTCCACGCAATAGTTTTTTTCCAAAATAGATGCAGACTTCAGGTATTTCATAATTCGCAGCAATAATTAAGCTATCTAGTACGTTATCAATAGCGTCAGTTCGAATTTCTGATAATGGGATTTGAGAGCCTGTACAAATAACCGGTTTCCCGAGGTTTTCTAACATAAATGAGAGGGCAGAAGCAGTGTAGGCTAGTGTGTCTGTTCCGTGTAGTACAATAAAGCCATCATAGTCGTTGTAATATTTGATGATGTCACTGGCAGTCCTAACCCAGTCACTGGGTTGAGCGTTAGATGAATCGATAAGGTTCTCGTATTCAATAATAGTGAAATTTGGCACTGCCTTATTTTTGAATAAATGGATGCTATGAAGTTTATCTGATAACCAGTGGGGTTTTGGCGAAAATCCTTTTTTGGTCTGGACCATGCCTATTGTGCCACCGGTGTATAAGATGCAGATATTTTTTTTATTCATGTTTGGGTATTAAGTTGTTAAAGACTTTTTAAATTATAGCAAATACTAAGCAAAGAAGGCCTTGAGTTTTTCATGCCTTTTTACGGGAAATATAAAAGCGTTTACTTTATCAGTAAAGCGGGATGATAAGCGCCAATTTTTTGATTTACTTTGTTCATAGTGATGAGTAGATCTGGGGGATGAAAATTTACCTCAAAAAATGACTGACAACCTGCAATGTAAGGGCTGAACTATGGTAGAATTCTTGCAACATAAATTTATATTAAATCTGTTATGACAACTCAGTTTGCAAATGAAATTACACCCGTTCAAATCGTACATGAATTAAAGCAATCTTATTTAGATTATGCAATGAGTGTAATTGTTGGTCGAGCTTTGCCGGATGTGCGTGATGGTTTGAAGCCTGTACATAGACGTGTTTTATTTGCAATGAAAGAGTTGGGGAATGATTTTAATAAGCCCTATAAGAAGTCAGCTCGTGTTGTCGGGGATGTGATTGGTAAATATCACCCTCATGGTGATACAGCTGTTTATGACACCATTGTTCGTATGGCGCAACCTTTTTCATTGCGCTACTTGTTAGTTGACGGTCAAGGTAACTTTGGTTCAGTCGATGGGGATTCTGCAGCCGCTATGCGTTATACTGAGGTTAGAATGTCAAAATTAGCACACTCTTTGTTAGCTGATCTTGATAAAGAAACGGTTAACTTCTCACCAAACTATGATGAGTCAGAACACATTCCAGATGTGTTGCCGACACGTGTTCCAAATCTTTTGGTGAATGGTTCTTCCGGTATTGCTGTTGGGATGGCAACAAATATACCGCCTCATAACCTTAATGAAGTGATTGACGGAACGATGGCGCTTATTCATAACCCTGATTTAACGATTTTAGATTTGATGGAATATATTCCAGGACCTGATTTCCCAACGGCGGGTTTCATCAATGGTGTAAGTGGTATTCATGACGCTTATCATACTGGACGAGGACGCGTTATTATGCGGGCTCGCGCTACAATTGAAAAAAATGAAAATACATCAAAGAATACTATTCTCGTCACAGAGATTCCTTACCAGGTGAATAAGGCAAGATTGATTGAAAAGATTGCAGAGCTGGTGAAAGATAAAAAGATTGAAGGCATTACTGAATTAAGAGATGAGTCAGATAAAGATGGCATGCGTATTGTTATTGAATTGCGTCGCGGGGAAGTCCCAGAAGTTGTTTTAAATAATCTTTATATTCAAACCCAAATGCAATTGAGTTTTGGTGTGAATATGGTGGCGTTGATTGATAGCCAGCCAAAATTACTTAACTTGAAAGAGGTGGTTGAGGCTTTTATTCGCCATCGTAAAGAAGTCGTGACACGCCGTACAATATTTGAATTGCGTAAAGCACGTGAGCGCGCTCATACCTTGGAAGGCTTGGCGATTGCATTGACAAATATTGATGAAATTATTGCGTTGATCAAAGCCTCTAAAAACCCGGCTGAAGCAAAAGAACAACTGCTAGCTAAAAAGTGGCATGTGGGTATGGTGAAAGGGATGATTGAAAAAATTGACCCTAAATTGTATCGTGTTGAAGGATTGGTTTCTCATTATGGTATGCATGGTGATGACTATAATTTGTCACCAGCCCAAGTGGATGCCATTCTCGAATTAAGACTCCATCGTTTAACAGGCTTAGAGCAAGATAAGATAATTGATGAGTTTAAAATACTAATTGAGAAAATTTTAGAGCTTATTTCTATTTTGAAAGATGTTAAAAGGTTATTGGAAGTTATTTGCCAAGAGTTGGAAGATATTAAAGAGCAGTTTGGAGATGAACGCCGTTCTGAAATTATTGCCTCACAGTTAGACTTAGGTTATGAGGATTTGATTGCGGAAGAGCAAATGGTGGTGACATTGTCCTATGATGGTTATGCTAAATCTCAGCCTTTAAGCGAGTATCAGGCACAACGCCGAGGCGGGAAAGGGAAGTCATCTACTAAAATGAAATCAGAGGATTTTATTGCTAAACTTGCTGTGGCATCTACTCATGATACGATGCTTTGTTTCTCTACACGAGGTAAAGTTTATTGGTCTAAGGTATATCATTTCCCTCAATCTGGCCGAGGCGCAAAAGGAAAGCCGATTAATAATTTACTACCTCTGGAGAATGGTGAAAAAATCACTGCAATGTTGCCTATTTCTGAATTTTCAGAAGACCAGTTTGTATTTATGGCAACGAAGAAAGGGACCGTTAAAAAAGTTAGCCTTGAAGCTTTTTCTCGCCCAAGAAAAATGGGTATTTATGCTTTAACAATTGATGAAGATGATGAATTGTTAGATGTGTCTCTTACTGATGGTGCATATGAAATTATGATGTTTTCTGATGCTGGGAAAGCAATACGTTTCTCAGAAACAGATGTGCGCGCAATGGGGCGTACTGCTCGCGGTGTGCGCGGTATGAGAATAAAAGAAGGTCAACTGTTAGTTGGTCTGCTGGTGACGAAACCTGATGAAGGTGTGGTTTTATCTGCAACAGAGTTTGGTTATGGTAAACGTACAGCGGTATCAGAATATCGTAAAACTGCTCGCGGCTCTCAGGGTGTAATTTCCATATCGACCAGTGAGCGCAATGGTGCAGTCGTTGGCGCGGTGCTGGTTGAAGATGAAGATGATATTATGCTGATGACGGATCTTGGTATGCTGGTTCGGACTAAAGTGGATCAAGTCAGAGAAACAGGTCGAGCCGCTCAAGGCGTTAAGCTGATTAATTTAAAAGAAAAGGAGCGTTTGGTCGCGGTCCAACAAATTTCGAATGATGGTGATGATGAGCTTGAAGATGAGTTTGAAGAAGGCTCTGAAAATGCTGAGAATATTATTTCTGATGATGGTTCTGATCAAGTGGATGTAGAGCCTGAAGCTGAAGTGTAAACTCAATGGAATATATAACTATTCTGGGGGCAACGGGTTCGATTGGTTGTAATACCTTATCTGTTATTCGTGAGCACCCTGATAAATTTAAAGTCTTTGCTTTATCTGGAAATCAGAATGTACAAAAACTTTATGAGCAGTGCATTGAATTTAAGCCTAAATACGCGGTGCTTCCTGATCCTTTGTTGGGCGAAGAATTAAAGAAAAAGCTTTCTTATTCTGGTTTAGACATAAATGTTTTGTCAGATAAAAAGAGCTTAGAATTAATTGCTTCAGCAGCGGAAGTCACGCAAGTGATGGCTGCTATTGTTGGTATTGCGGGATTGATTCCAACTTATGCAGCGATCAAGGCAGGGAAAAGAATACTGTTGGCAAATAAAGAATCTCTGGTAACAGCAGGCAAAATTTTTACTGATGCGGCAAAAAAATACGGTGCTGAAATTATTCCAGTAGATAGCGAGCATAATGCAATCTTTCAATGCTTGCCCGAGCAAAACCGTTGTTATAATGAACAGTCAGTTTCTGAGATTATCCTTACAGCCTCAGGAGGGCCTTTTTTAAAGCGCCCACTTTCTGAGATGAAAAGCATTACACCTGAAGAGGCTTGTGCGCACCCTAACTGGACTATGGGGCAAAAAATTTCAGTAGATTCATCAACTATGATGAATAAAGCTTTGGAGGTTGTTGAGGCTTATTGGCTTTTTAATATGCCAATTAAAAAGTTAAAGGTTTTAATTCATCCTGAAAGCATTGTTCATTCAATGGTTAAATATCATGATGGTTCTTTTTTGGCTCAGATAGGCTCGCCAGATATGAGGACACCTATTGCTTACTCTTTGTTTTACCCTAAAAGAGGTAAGACTCAAGTGATTCCTTTAGATTTAACGAAAAAGCCATTAACTTTTCATGAAGTTGATGCTGAAAAATTTCCTGTTATTGACCTGGTGTTTAAAATTTTACAAGAAAAAAACTATGTAGGTGCTATTGTTTTGAATGCTGCTAATGAAGTGTTGGTAGAGGCGTTCTTAAAGGGGGAGATAAGTTATGAAGGTATTGTTATTGAAGTCGCTAAAGCAGTAAGTTGCTTAGAATTTCCAGAGCCAAAAGAGATTTTAGATGTTATGGAAATTGATAAGAAAGTTCGAACTTATATGCATGAGCGTGTTTTGGTTTAATCAGCAGTGTACTATAGTGATGAAAGGTTATGTTGAAAATTATTTTTAAAGAAGGAAAGTCTTTGTGAAGTTAACGCTAAAGAAAACAGCGCTTATAGTTGCATTGGGCGTAATGCCTGTTTTGGGTTTTTCGGCAAGTAGCTCTGACTTCAAGCTGAATCAAATCAAATTTGAAGGATTAAATAGAATATCTAGTAAAACTGTGATGGAAGATTTGCCTGTATCAAGTGGGCAGCAAATTGATGAGCAGGATACAAGTAAAATTATTTCTGAGCTTTATCAGACAGGTTATTTTAAAGATATTCAGCTATATCGCGAACATGATAATTTAATTATTAGAGTTGAAGAGCGTCCAGCAATTAGTGCTATTAATATTAGTGGTAATGACGCAATTAAAACAGATGACCTTAAAAAAGGCTTGCGTATGGCAGGCTTAGAGGTAGGTGATATTTATAGCCCTGAATTGCTGAAACAAATTAAGCAGTCACTGGAAATGGAATATTATAACCTTGGAAAATATGCGGTTAAAATTGATGCAACATCCATACCATTGAGTCGCAATCGAGTTGATGTGAAGATTGTTATTTCTGAAGGTAAGACTGCTAAAATTCGTCGTATTGATATTGTGGGTAATAAAAAATATAGCCAAAGTGCACTTCAAGATGAAATCGTCTTAAAAACACCTTCTATCTGGAATGCTTGGGGGCTGTTAACAAGTGATGATCAATACTCTGTTCAGAGAATGCAGGCGTCTACTGAAAAGCTACGATCCTTTTACATGGACAGAGGGCATGTGGATTTTAATATTCCCTCACATCAAGTTTCTTTAAACCCTCATAAAGATAATACTTTCGTTACGATTAATATTGCGCCAGGAGCGGTTTACAAAATTAGTAAAGTTTCAGTTGATGGGAAGCTTATTTTGCCTCGTGACGTCATACGAAAAATGATTTCTTTAAATCCAGGTTCAATATTTTCACGTAAGGACCTTTTAGATTCATCAAATAAAATTAAGTCTGCGTTAAGTAAAAAAGGTTATGCTTTTGCGCAAGTGAACCCTGTGCCAACGGTTGATCAAAAAGATAAAACAGTTGCGATTACTTTTTATGTTCAACCGGGTCGAAAAGTTTATATTAATCAGATAAATTTTAATGGTAATATTGTTACAAATGATAATGTTTATCGTCGTGAAATGCTTTACCAAGAAGGTGGACTCTATAATAGCTACATGATTGATCAGTCTAGGCTCAGACTTCAAAGGTTGCCTTATGTGAAGGCCGTAAATGTTAAGTCTGTGCCGGTGGCTGGATCAGATGATTTGGTGAACCTGGATTATGATATTGAAGAGCGTAGTGCAAATTCAGTAACGGCGAGTTTGGGGTATTCTCAATTGTATAAATTTATGATTGGGGCAAGTTTAAACATGCCTAATCTTATTGGCACAGGAAACCAAGTAAGTTTATCAACACAACTTTCAAAACCTTATAAGTCTTTGTCATTATCGTATACAAATCCATATTTCACACAAACGGGTATTTCACAAACCGTAAGTGCTTATATCACGAATGTTAATACAGCAAGTACGGCATTAGCGAGTTATTCAACAGATAGTTTTGGATTTAATTTGGGATATGGTGTTCCTTTAACCATTAATAGCATTTTGAATGCAGGTGTGGGTTTTGATCACACTCGATTGATTGCGCAGTCTGGTATAGGTTCCTCTAATACGGTTAATAACTTTATTGCAGATCAAAATGGAAAAAGCTCTTTTAATTCCTACATGGCCAATATAGGCTGGACTTATAATACGGCAAACCGCGCTTTTTTCCCAACAAGAGGAGATGTCTTTAATATTGGCGGCCAAGCAACTGTGCCTGGGTCTGACTTGAAATGGTACAAGTTAAACATTAAAAACTCTTGGTTTTTCCCAATCACAAATTTCTTTACTTTTTCTTCTAAAGCTGGCGTGAATTATGGTAATGGTTATGGCAAGACAGGCCAGCTACCATTCTTTCAAAACTTTTATGGTGGAGGGTGGGGCAGTGTTCGAGGTTATAATCAAGGTACTATGGGGCCACGTGATGCTTTGAATGGAGCGCCGGCAACAGAAGGAAATTCACTGGGGGGAAATTTAAACGTTTTTGCTAACTTTGATGTGCTTTTCCCAATTCCTGGGGTAAAAGACAGCAGCAATATGCGACTAGGTGTCTTTTTTGATATGGGGAATGTTTATAGTACGTATAAATATCAAGCAAATGGGCCAACAGGGCCAAATAGTCGTTCGAAGTTTGCTCAGACGCCAAGTACTCCAACTTTTTCAAATTTACGTTATGCGACAGGGATTGAATTCCAGTGGCTATCACCAATGGGCCCGCTTGCTTTTAGTATTGCAAAGGCATTGAATGCAAAACCTGGCGATGACACACAATTTTTCCAATTTAGCTTAGGGCAAAACTTTTAATTAACAAAAAATATAAACATAAACAACCAAGGAGAAATTACATGAAAAAATTATTAACAACTGCAGCGGTATCATTAGCCCTTTTAGGGAGTGTGAGTATTGCTCAAGCTGATGCAATGAAAATTGGTATTGTTGATTATTTAAAAGTATATCAAGAAGCACCTCAAGGTGCTGATAGTGTTGAAGGTTTGAAAGCCGCTTTAGGTCCAAAAGTAGAGGGCTTACAAAAGCAACAAAAAGCTTTAGAAGTTAAGATTGAAACTTTTAGAAAAAATTCGGCAACGATGACTAAAAAGGATATGGAAGAAAAACAAAAAACTTTTACTGAAGACCAACAAAAATTTCAACAGCAAGTTATGGCTGTTCGTCAGGATGAAATGAAAAAAGAACAAGGTTTGGCTGAATCATTCCAAGCATCTTTAAGTACTGCGATTAAAAAAGTAGGTGAAAAAGAAGGCTATTCGCTTATCTTAAATGCACAAGCAGTGCCATATACAAAATTTGATGCAAACACGATTGATGCGACAGATGAAGTTGTTAAACTGATGAAAACAGAAGATGTTCCTGCCGCAGAAAGCAAAAAAGAAGCAGCAGGAACAACATAAACAAAAGATAAAAAGTAAAGGCTTTTAAAATGTCTAATTACACTTATACACTTAGTAAGCTTGCTGAGCTTTTAGAGGGTGAAGTGCATGGGGATGAAACTGTTGAAGTTAGCGCTCTAGCTACGTTAGAGGGCGCAAAAACTGGACAGCTTAGTTTTTTGGCTAACCCTAAATATACAGAGCAAGTTAAAACAACAGAAGCTTCTGCTGTCTTACTGACAAAAGAAGCCTTGCCGTTGTGCCAAACTAATGCGATTGTTTTATCTAATCCATATCTTGCTTTTGCAAAGGTGGCGGCCTTATTCGATAAGGCTCCAAAATTTTTGAAAGGCGTTCATCCAAGTGCAATTATCGATCCAACTGCAGAGATTTCAGAGAACGCTTCAATTGCTGGGCATGTTTATATTGGTGCGCATACGGTGATTAGTTCTGGTGTGGAAATTGGTATGAATGCAGTTATTTCTGATTATTGCCATTTAGCTGATAATGTAAAAATTAAACCCAATGTTACGATTTATCACGATGTCAAAATTGGTAAAAATACTATAGTCCATGCAAACTCTGTTATTGGAAGCGATGGTTTTGGTAATGCAAAAGACGCACAAGGTAATTGGGTTAAAATTCCACAACTTGGTGGGGTGACGATTGGTGAAGGTGTTGAAATTGGTGCTTGTACCAGTATTGATCGCGGCGCTATTGAAGATACTGTGATTAGTGATGGTGTGAAACTTGATAATCAAATTCAAATTGGTCACAACGTCAAAGTAGGCAAAAACACAGCCATGGCAGCTCAAGTAGGTGTTGCTGGTAGTACTGTAATTGGTGAGGATTGTCTGTTTGGGGGCCAGGTAGGCATTTCTGGGCATCTGGAAATTGGTGACAAAGTTATGTTTGGCTCTAAGTCTGGAGTGGGGTCATCAATTAAAGAACCTGGTGCATACTTTTCAAACTGGCAAGCAAAACCACATATTCAGTGGAAGCGCATCCTTGCAAGGGTTAATAATTTAGATAAACTTGTAAATAGAATAAAGGTGTTAGAAAAAAAACATTCTGATTAGATTCAGTTTGCCAATCATTATTATTAATAATAAGGTTAGAAATGAATATTAATCAGATATTGAGTCGTTTACCTCATCGCTATCCTTTTTTGCTTGTTGATAAAGTATTAGAGGTTAATCATGCAGGTGAAGCTATTCGAGCTCAAAAAAATGTAACGTTTAATGAGCCTTTTTTTCAAGGGCACTTCCCTGATAACCCGGTTATGCCAGGTGTATTAATAATTGAAGCTTTGGCGCAGGCAACTGTATTATTGGCTCACGCAATATTGGAGGAAAGAGGGGTTTTGGATAAGAATAAAATTTTTTTTCTTGCCGGTGTTGATAATGTCCGCATTAAGCGACAAGTTATTCCAGGGGATATTTTAATCCTAGAATCTAAATTTATTAAACAAAAGGCAGGAATTTATAAGTGCGAAGCTAAGGCTAGTGTTGAAGGAGAGTTGGCTTGTACTGCTAGTTTGACCGCTGCATATAGGAACGCTACATCGTGATTGATCCAAGAGCGGTTATATACGAAGGTGCGCAGATTGCTGATAATGTTGAAATTGGACCCTTTAGTGTGATTGGTTCAGAAGTGATTATTGGTGAAGGGTGTAGGATAAGCCCACATGTTGTGATTAATGGTAAAACAACATTAGGAAAAAACAACCGTATTTATCAGTTTGCATCTGTGGGTGAGGAGCCTATTGATCGAACTTTTCATGGTGAACCCTCCCAAACAATTATTGGGGATGATAATATTATCCGAGAAGGTGTAACCATTCATGGTGGTACGTCCAAAGAGCGATGTATTACAGAAATTGGTAGCCGTAATTTAATTATGAATTATGTGCACATTGGTCATGATTGTGTGATTGGGAATAACGTAACACTTGTAAATTATTCTGGCTTAGCGGGGCATGTGAGAGTAGATGATTTTGCAACGATTGGTGTTTCTTGTGGGGTCCATCAATTTTCACGCATAGGCGCTTATGCCTTTATTGCACACAGCGCTATGGTACTTCAAGATGTGCCGCCTTACCTTATGGTTACGGGCGGTAGTAAAGCATCACCTTGTGGTGTGAATGTAGAAGGGCTTAAAAGAGCTAAGTTTACCAAAGAACAGATCTCAAATATACGTAAGGTCTATAAGGTACTCTATCGCCAAGGGTTAAGACTTTCAGAGGCTCTAGAGGTCATCACTAAATTTAGAAATGAGAACTCGGCAGAAGAGCTGACACCATTTATTACTGCCCTTGAAAATACCCATCGAGGAATTATACGATAATGCGTATTGCTATTGTAGCAGGTGAGTCTTCCGGAGATCAACTTGCAGAAGGTTTAGTAAGGAAGCTTAGAGAAAATTACCCTGATGCAACTATAGAAGGTATCGCTGGGGAAAAAATGCAAGCTGCGGGTTGTAACTCCCTTTTCCCTCTTGAAACACTATCCGTAATGGGTGTTGTTGAGGTTGTTAAAAACTTA
>CAXBFV010000003.1:0-12917 GCA_963974985.1 uncultured Gammaproteobacteria bacterium
TTATGCTTGAGAAGCTGGCAGAAAACACCGTGATATATTATTCAATTGGTATAAGTCATGTATAAAGAAAAATAACATGATTATTTTAATGGTGATACTTTTTTTTCAGCAATTGATTCAGATACCATGGAGGAGTATTCAATTTATTTATTCCTAGAGAGGGAAATTATTATGAGCTACCAACCTATTTTTAAAAAACTATGGTCAGACTTTTCAGGACAAAACCCAAAGGCTAAGCAAGTACATGATTTATTTGTTGCCGAAGGCGAGACAATACGCAATGATCATATTGCACTTAGAACTTTTAACGATCCTCGCGTTAATTTAGAAAAGTTAGCGCAAGCATTTGTAAATGTAGGCTACAAGGCCTGTGGTGATTATGACTTTATTCAAAAGAAGCTGGTCGCCAAGCATTATGAGCATCAAACAGATAAGTTGGCACCACTGGTATTTATCAGTGAGCTGAAGTTAGAAGAGTGTAGTCAATTTCTCCAGACAGAAATTAAAGCGGCGATTGATGAGATTCCTCAAGATATTATAGATAATCCTGAAAAACTATTATTCTCATTAAGACCTTGGGCTAAGCCGAGCCATGAAGTTTATAAAAAACTACTAGAAGAATCTGAGTATGCGGCTTGGACGTATGTTTATGGGTATCGTGCTAATCACTTTACTGTTTCTGTAAATGGCTTAGATAAGCTTAATACACTTGAAAAAGTAAATGACTTTGTTGAAAGCAAAGGCTATACCTTAAATACTTCAGGTGGAAAAATTAAAGGGACGCCTGCTGAAATGTTAGAGCAGTCTAGCACCATGGCTGAGAAATATGCGGTTGATTTTAAAGAGGGTATTCATGAAATCCCTTCTTGCTTCTATGAATTTGCAAGACGTCATCCAATGTCTAATGGTGAGCTTTACACAGGTTTTATTGCAGCATCTGCAGATAAAATTTTTGAAAGTACAAACGTTTAAATATTTGTAAGAAGCTGAGGTCAGACGGCTTGTCTGGCCCTAACATTGATTAAGATGGTCATTAGGCTTATGGCCATTATTGCAACAACTGCAATGGCAATCAAATTAATACCAAACCACCCCAGTGTGTAGACTAGTTTTCCAGCAAAAAGGCATGCAATAACATTGAATGCAAAAACGTAAAAATCATTAGTTGCTTGAGACTTTAATTTATTTTTTTCTAAATGAGACTCTCTTAAAATAACAGTGCTCCCAATAAAGCAAAGGTTCCAGCCTGTGCCTAGACAGATTAGTGTAATTAGGTAATGAGCATAGGTGGGTTCTAAAAAGAGCCCTGAAATGGCAGAGCATGCAAAAAGAATAATGCCAAGTGCAATGACTTTATAGTTTCCAAACCAACTTGAAATACGGTGGAAAAATAGTGAAGGTAAGTACATAGCAATAAAATGCCATTGCATGACGCTACCCGTTTCTTTAATGCTAAAGTGTGTGATTTCATGGATTTGTAGTGGTGCAGCGACCATGACAAGGCACATTACAAAGTAAGAGCAAGTTGAAAGTATAACGGTGGGAACAAAATTCTTAGTAATGGTTTTGGCTTCAAGGTGTGCGTCATTTATTGAGTTTGGATCAGTTTTTGCAACAGGAATGTCTTTGTAGAAAAACAAAGCAATAATAACGATAAGTGATAATACAAAAAGTGCAAAGAATGAACCAACGTAAATGGTATGAGTTAAGTCTTTAGTAAAGTCCACGACATGTGTGCCCATAACGGCGCTTAAGATACTACCAAGCAATATTATAGAAACAAATTGAGAGGATTTTTTTTCTGAAACCCCATCTGATACTGCAAAACGATATTGCATCATAAAGTAGCGCGCAACACCAATAATAAGTGAAGCAAAGCAAAAAATCCAAAACCAACCTTGTTGAATAGAGACTGTTGCCAGAGCAATTGCCAATGAAGCAAATATTGCGATAACAATAAAGCAATTTTTGCGACCATACTTTTCCATAAATGTTTTGGCAGGATAAGCTGCTAAGGCTGTTCCAAGAACAACTAGTGCGAAAGGCAGTGTTGCTTCAATGCTGTTGTGTTTTAAATTTGAAAAGACAAGCCCTCCAATGAATACAAAAACAAAAGTATTGAGCATCCCAAAAGCTTGTGCAAAAAAAAGTGAAAAAGTATTAATATAGGATTGATTCTTGTTCATTATTTATATTGGATGATGTGGGGTGGTGGATCATCATATTCTGTCTTGAATGAATGTCAAGAATTTTGAAAATCAGTGTTTAGAGTTCTTTTATACCAATTGCAATTGGTATTACTGAGAGCTGTTTTTATTCCAACCATATTCTGCATAGTTGGTTACTTTGTTGGCAGTTTCTGTGCCTAGTAATTTTTCTATAAACGTAAGAGACATATCTATTCCTGCTGAGATGCCTGCAGAGGTCCAAAATTTTCCAGATTGAATCCATCGAGGCTTAAATTCCCAATTTACTTTTGGGCCTTGTGAAATAACCCAATCATAAGCAAGTTTATTGGTGGTGGCGGAAGCCCCATCAAGCTGGCTGGATTTTGCGAGTAAAGCGGCGCCTGTACAAATGCTAAAAACATAAGGATGCTTTGGTCCCTGAGTTTTTATCCATGCAATAACATTTTTGTTATCTATGATTTTTCTGGTGCCTTGGCCGCCAGGAATCATTAAGATATCGCCTTTTGGTGTGTTTTGAAAACTGTATGGGCAATTTATTTCTACGCCACCATGCCCAGTTATAAGCCCCTCTTGTTCAGAGATGATGTTGATTTGAAAATGCTCAGGAAGAATAGAAAACATTTCCAAGGGCCCAAAAACATCTAAGAGTTCAAAATCATCAAAAAGCAGAACATTAATAATATATTTTTTATGCGTCATTTTATTTTCCTAGAATGCTGCCATCGGTCACTTCGAAGTGCGTGAATTCGACTTCACTATTAAGCATAGTTGTTAAATTCTCAGCGTAGATGCTGGTAATAAAAGTTTGCGCCTTGAGGCTCAAAAGTTGCTCTAAAAATAATTTCAGGAAAATTTTATCTAATTCAGAGGTAATATCATCGACAAGGTAAATACAAGGTGTTTGGTGTTCTTCTGAAAAGAGTATGCCTTGAGCAAGCTTGATCATGCAAATCAATATTTTTTGTTGACCCCGTGAAAGAATATCTTGCGCGGGCATGCCATTGGCTTTGAATTTAAGATCGGCTCGATGTGGACCATAATGAGTCACCCCAAAGCGTTTGTCTTGCTCATAATGGCTATTAAGAACCTCTAGAAGCTCTTTTTCATTAGACCAGCCTCGAGTGTATTCAATTTCAATGGATAGGTCCGTAATGAAGTTCTGTAGGCAATTTTTAATAATGGGAAGCAATTGCTCAATATAAGTTTGACGTTGTGTATCTAGTAGATGCGCTTTAACAGAAAGATCCTGGTCCCAAGCTTGCATCATTGAGAGTGAATAGCCTTGTTTGAGCGCGGCATTTCGTTGTTTAATCAAGCGTTTTACCGAGCTCCAGGTTTGATGAAAGTTAGGCTGACTATAGAAAGCGCCCCAATCCATAAGACGAGATCGCTGTTGCGCGCCAGAAGAAAGTAAATCTAAGCTCTCAGGGTTAAAAATCTGAATAGGCAAAAGCTTTGTAAGGGCGGAGTGATTCTTTTCATTATCATGGTTGAGTCGCACGGTGCTTTTTCCAGAGCGTTGTTTCTGTATAGCTAAAGTATGTTTGCCATCAGTTTTTAAAAGCTCTGTAAAAATACTAAATTCAGATTGGTCATATTGAATAACACGAGCGAGTTGGTTGCTCCGGAAAGAGCGTCCCATGGAAAGAAAGTAAATCGCCTCAAGTATGGATGTTTTGCCAGACCCATTAATGCCAGAAATCAGATTTAAATAAGGGTGGCATGCTAAATCACATTGTTCAATATTTCGAAACTGTGTGATCTTAAGAGTGGAAAGGTGCATGTCGTCTACTTAGAAATTAACGTACGAAATTAGTTTAACAAAGAATCAGAAGACTCTAAAGCAGGGCTGTCCCATTAAAAAATCCTGTCATCCTGAGACTTGATCGCGGGATCCACAAAAAAGTCAAAAATAGACCCTCCGGTCAAGCTGTAGGATGACCGCCATTTACATGTTTAGCTTTGATTTTTATGAGAATTTTAATGGGATAGCCCTGAATCCTAAAGGGCTAACTTTTTAAAAGTCTCTTTCATAAACTCGATACGTTCTTCAGCTTTCAAAAAGCCTTTCTTAATCAGAATACGTTCTGATTTAGAAAGCTGGTAACAATCAGGCTGTAACTGCACCATTTTAATAATAGTAATAGGGTCAATGTTTGGTGTTTCTATAAATTGAATACTACCACCACCGGAATGCATTTCTACTTTTTTAATATCAAGACCTTTGGCATCAATGCGTAAATGAGCAGTATCAAAAAGGTTTTCTACCTGAATTGGAAGTAAGCCAAAACGATCGACTAGTTCAATTTTAATTTCATCTAAAGCTTGGTGATTTTCCACATTAGAAATTCGTTTATAAAAGGTTAAGCGGGTATGCACATCGAATAAGTAGGTCTCAGGGATGAGTGCAGGAATTCTCAGCTCTACCTCAGTGCTATTAATAACATCATTGAAACTGATTTTGCTGATATCTTTTCCAGACTGGAGGGCGCTAACTGTTTTCTGTAAAAGCTCCATATAAAGCGAGAAACCAATCCCCTCAATATTACCACTTTGTTCTTTTCCTAAAAGCTCACCAGCACCTCGAATTTCTAAGTCATGGTTGGCCAACATGAAACCGGCACCAAGGGAGTCAGTTTCTTTGAGTGCATCTAAGCGCTTCATTGCATTTTTGCTTAAAGAATCGAATGGAGGGGTGAGTAGATAGGCATAGGCCTGGTGGTGAGAGCGACCCACACGCCCTCGAAGCTGGTGAAGTTGCGCCAGTCCAAAGTTATCAGCGCGCTCCATGATGATGGTATTCGCATTTGGAATATCAATACCAGTTTCTATAATCGTCGTGCAAATAAGCACATGGTATTTATTTTTCTGAAAATCAAACATGATGCGCTCAAGCTCTTTCTCACGCATCTGGCCATGAGCGATGGCAATTTTCAAGTCAGGAAAAAGTGACTGCAATGATTCCTGCTTTGCAAAAATAGTTTCTACTTTATTATGTAAGAAATAAACTTGTCCACCACGCATGGTCTCTCGTAAAATAGCTTCTTTGATGACATCATTTTTAATTTCTTTAACAAATGTTTTAACGGCTAAACGTTTGGCCGGTGGTGTGGCGATGATTGATAAGTCACGAATTTCTGACAATGCCATATTTAAGGTTCTTGGAATAGGCGTTGCCGTCATGGTTAAGATATCAATATCTGCACGGAAGGCTTTCATTTGTTCTTTATGTTTAACTCCAAAACGATGCTCTTCATCAATAACCAAGAGTCCCAAATTATGGAATTTAATATCTTTTGAAAGCAGTTTATGTGTCCCGATGACGATATCAATCTTACCATTGGATAAGGACTCAATTGCTTCTTTTTGTTGTTTGCCAGTTTTAAAGCGTGAAAGTACCTCTACATTTACAGGGAGGTCTGCAAAACGGTCACGGAAGTTTTCGTAGTGCTGCTGTGCTAAAAGGGTAGTCGGTACCAAAATAGCAACTTGTTTATTATTATGGGCAGCGAGATAAGTGGCGCGCATCGCGACTTCAGTTTTACCAAAGCCCACATCGCCACAAACTAATCTATCCATGGGCTTACTTGAAATCATGTCATCCAACACATCTCGAATAGCCGTTTGCTGATCTTCTGTTTCTTCAAAGGGAAAGCTTTGACAAAAGCCAAGATATTCATTTTTATCAAAGGCGTTACTAAATCCAGATTTGATGACACGTTGTGCGTAAATCTCTAAAAGTTCGGCGGCGACATCTTGGATTTTCTTAGCGGCTCTTTCTTTGATCTTATCCCACTTATCACTACCTAATCGGTTGAGGGGGGCGTTCTCTAAGTCGGTACCACTGTATCGACTGACAAGGTGAAGGTCATGGATTGGCACATAAAGCTTTTCGTCGTTGCCATAGGTGAGTGTTAGGTATTCGTTGGTTTGACCTGACATATCCAAAGTGGTTAAACCTTGATAGCGACCGACACCATGTTCAATGTGAACCACGGCGGTGCCGACTTTAAGCTCTGAAAGATCTTGAAAAATAGAGGTAGAAAAATCTTGTGCCGCTGTTTGTTGTTTTTTACGTGAGATACTAGCGGTATGATTTTTAAATAAATCGCCTTCGGTAATAAGAAGACACTTATCTTCCCAGCGAAAACCACCAATGAGAGGGGAGCTAATTAGGGTAATTAAACTCTTATCTTTTAAGGCGCTTTGCCAATCATCACAAATTTTAGGTTGAATCTTTAATTTAATTAAATGCTCAAGAAGTAGGGCGCGTCGACCCATACTGTCTGCAGAAAATATAATTTTGGTTTTAGTGCTGATATCCAAAAATTCAAGGAGATGTTTATAAGGTTCTTTAAATTGATAATTAACATAAAGTTCTGGTAAGGGGAGAAAAGGAAGAGGGGTGGCTTTTTGCTTGTCACTGCCCTGATGTAAATGAATTTGTGGAAAAGCCTTAAGGGTTGCAAAAAGGATTTCAGGCGGGTAATAGATTAACTCAGGCTTTAAAATTGGTTTTTGTATATCGTGAGCGAGTTGATCATAACGCCCTTGAACATCCTGCCAAAAATGTTGCGCTTGTTCTGCTGTTTCATAAACATAGGAAATTAAGGTATTAGGAGACAAGTAATCCATTAAAGAGGTGGTGTGCGTATAAAATAAAGGTAAATAAAATTCAATACCTGGCGCATAACCACCTTCTAAGGTTAGTTCATAAAGACGGCTATTCAGACCTTTACTTTGAAAATTATCTTGCCACTGTTCGGCAAAAGTATCTAAATGAGCACGGTCTGGTAAAAATTCATGGGTTGGTAAAATTTCTACTTTTTGAATAGGCTCTTCTGAGCGTTGTGAATCTAGATCGAAAGCACGAATACTATCTATTTCATCATCAAATAGATCAACGCGATATGGGACGCCCGCACCCATTGGAAAGATATCTAAAATACTGCCGCGAATACTAAATTCACCGCGCTGAAGAACTTGGTTAACTAATTGATAGCCTGATTTCTCTAAGCGGAGACGCTCTTTTTCCAAATTAATCTTTTGGCCCTTTTTAACCACGAAAGTTTGCTGGGTAATAAAGTCAGTCGGTGGAAGGCGTTTTAGCAGTGTATTGATGGCAACGACAATGATGGCTTCAGGGTTTGATTGAATGTCAAAAAGGGCACGCATACGCTCAGAAAGAATATCTTCTGATGCTGAAAAATTATCATAAGGCAGGATTTCAAGGTCAGGAAAATAGTATATTGCCTTTGCTTGTTTAGGCAGTAGGTACTGTAATTCAGTCTGGAGTTTTGTTGCCGATTGTGCCGTGTCCGTAATAATGAGATGTTGGCTTGGCTGTTCTTGAATAAGCTCAGCTAATGCAAGGGATGTATTGGCGCCACCTAGTTGAGAGAAGTGTTTTTTTTGGCCTGACTTTGGGAGAGCTGTAAGCGCAAGAGACATAGGTTTTATAATCAAGGTATTGATTTAATTAAGCAATGATTGTAAGGGTCTAAGGCTTAGAATTCAAATAAAAGAGATTAAATTTTAAGGTTGAAATATTTGGAAAATCCGGTCATATGGTAAATCTTAAATTCAAGCACCTATTCAAAATAGTTATCCTCCAGTTAAACCGAAGGATAACTACTTTTAATATACTTTATTCTTCAGTGCTTTCAAGATCCAAGGTGTAGTCACAACCTTCACCTGGGCAAGCTTTTTGCTCGCCAAATTTCTTCGTTACTTTATGCATTAGAATTGGCCATTTACATTTTGGGCATTCTTCAGCAAGAGGGAGATACCACAAAGCATATTTACATTTTGGAAAACCAGAGCAAGCAAAGAAGGTTTTACCTTTGCGAGAGATTTTTTCCATAATGTGTTTGTCATTACATTGTGGGCAGGTGACACCCGTATCCTTTGGCTTAACCAAAGGTTCCATATGCTTACAGTCTGGATAGCTTGAACAGCCAATAAATTTGCCATAACGACCTTCTTTGATATGAAGATCAGATTCACATAGTTCACATTTTCTACCATCCAATACTTCAGGCTCTTCTGGTTCAGCAGGTTGGCCGTCAGATTTAATAGCACGTGTGAATTTACACTCTGGGTAGTTGGTACAAGCAATAAACTTACCGCGACGTCCGAGTTTGATATTTAGATCATGTTCGCATTCAGGGCATTTTTCATCAATTTTTTCGCTGGTGACATCACTCTTCTTGACGCTACCTTCCACCTTTTCAACTTGAGAATTAAAAGGCTTCCAGAATTTTTCCATGACCGTAAGCCATTCTTTTTTCCCGTTTGCAACAGCATCAAGCTCATCTTCAAGCTTTGAGGTGTAGCCATACTCTACATATTTTGCGAAGTACTGAGTTAGGAATTTATTAACCACGCGACCCACATCTGTTGGATGGAATCTTTTTGTGACCATTGTGACATAGTCCCGAGCTTGTAATGTTGAGATAATTGACGCATAGGTTGATGGGCGACCAATTCCGAATTCTTCAAGTGCTTTTACAAGTGATGCTTCAGAGTAGCGTGGTGGTGGCTCAGTAAAATGCTGCTTTGGAATAATGTCTTCTATTTTAACTTTCTGCTTTTCTTTAAGTGCAGGGAGCTGCATTTCGGCATTTGGATCTTGCTTTTCATCTTCATCAACTGTTTCTTGATAAACACTTAAAAATCCTGGGATAGCCACAACAGAGCCTGAGGCCTTGAAAAGGTGTTTTTCATTTTCAGTAACCAGGTCAATGGAGACCGTATTCATAGTTGCATGAATCATTTGTGACGCAACAGTTCTTTTCCAAACAAGAGAATAAAGCTTAAGCTGATCGGCATTAAGGTGATCTTTGATATCAATAGGTCTTCTTAATGCTGAGGAAGGTCGGATCGCTTCATGTGCTTCCTGAGCATTTTTAGATTTAGTTTTATAAACAGGGGATGAGTCAGGAAGATTACTTGCTCCGTATTCGCTTGAGATAAAGTCCCTAAGCTCTGTGACGGCATCTTTAGAAAGGTTGATGGAATCTGTACGCATGTAAGTGATCAAACCAACGGTTTCGTCACCAATGTTGATTCCTTCATAAAGCTGCTGTGCAACCATCATAGTTTTCTTAGCAGTAAAGCCATATTTTTTGGCCGCTTCTTGTTGGATGGTTGATGTAATAAATGGGGCTGCTGGATTACGTTTTTTCTGTTTCTTAGCAATTTTAGAAACAATGAGTTCGCCATTTGCATCTTTGGCAATTACATCTACTGCTGCCGTGGCATCCATTTCATTTGTTAAATCAAATTGCTCTAATTTTTTTCCAGCATAGGTATGCAGCTTGGCAGAAAAACTTTTTTTCTGTTCATTAAGATCCGCACGAATACTCCAGTATTCTTTAACATCGAAGGCTTCAATCTCTAATTCTCTTTCGACGATAAGGCCGAGTGCTGGGGATTGTACGCGTCCGGCTGAAAGGCCATAACGTATTTTTTTCCAAAGCACAGGTGATAAGGTGAAGCCTACCAAGTAATCTAAAGCAAGCCTTGCTTGTTGGGCATTGACTAAATCCATAGAAACATCACGTGGATTTTTAATGGCGTCTGTTACCGCGGTTTTTGTGATCTCATTAAAAGCCACACGCTTAATCACTTTGTCTTTTAAAATTCGAGATTTTTTAAGAATCTCAATTACATTCCAGGCAATGGCTTCACCCTCTCTATCTGGATCGGCAGCGAGATAGATGGTGTCAGCTTTTTTAACTGCTGCTTTAATGGCATCAATGTGTTTTTTGTTGCGCTCAATATTTTGATATTTCATCGCGAAATCATTATCTGGATCCACTGAACCATTTTTTGAAACCAGGTCTCGAACATGTCCATAAGAGGCTAAAACTTCAAAGTCTTTTCCAAGATACTTTTTAATGGTTTTTGATTTTGCAGGGGACTCAACGATCACCACATTTTTGCTCATATTAGCCACTTATTTTTAGAAAAAGAAAATAGATAGTGCTGGGTTTTAGCCTATTTTTTTCAATCCTGCAATGAATTTTTCAATGTTTTTGAGATTGAGATGAATTATAAATGTATATTAACTATCATATTATGAAACTTAATACTTAAAGGTAAAATTAGAAATGGCAAATGCAGATATTGCGGTTGTAGGCTTAGCGGTTATGGGGCAAAACCTTATTTTAAATATGAATGATCATGGGTTTAAGGTCGTGGCTTATAATCGTACCACGTCAAAAGTCGATGACTTTCTCCAAGGGAATGCTAAGAACACAAATATAGTGGGTGCTTATTCTGTAGAAGAAATGGTGTCAAAACTCAGTAAGCCTCGAAAAGTAATGCTGATGGTTAAAGCAGGCGAGGTGGTGGACAGCTTTATTGAGCAGGTGATCCCTTTTCTTGAAAAGGGCGACATTATTATTGACGGAGGAAATTCAAATTTCCCTGATACGGATCGTCGTGTAGAGGCTTTATCTAAGAAAGGTTTATTATATATCGGCACAGGTGTTTCTGGCGGTGAGGAAGGTGCGCGTTTTGGTCCTTCTATGATGCCGGGTGGCATGAAAGAAGCTTGGCCGCATGTTAAGCCTATTTTCCAAGCTATTGCTGCGAAGACACCTGCGGGTGAGGCTTGCTGTGAATGGGTGGGTGATGGTGGTGCCGGACATTTTGTAAAAATGGTACATAATGGCATTGAGTACGGAGATATGCAGCTTATCTGCGAAGGTTATCAGCTCATGAAGGATCTTTTGGGGCTAGATAATGAAGCCCAATCAAAAGTATTCTCAGATTGGAATAAAACAGAGCTTGAGGGTTATCTTGTCGAAATAACATCAAATATTCTGAAATTCAAAGAAGATGGTCAGTACGTGGTGGATAAAATACTGGATACTGCGGGCCAAAAGGGCACGGGTAAATGGACAGGTATTAATGCTTTAGATCT
Organism: uncultured Gammaproteobacteria bacterium; assembly: GCA_963974985.1. Lineage (GTDB taxonomy): Bacteria > Pseudomonadota > Gammaproteobacteria > Francisellales > Francisellaceae > CAUZSH01. The sequence goes on from CAXBFV010000003.1 coordinate 11,122, forward strand.
GGGTGTGCCTTTAACGCTTATTGCTGAGAGTGTATTTGCACGTTGTTTGTCGGCACGTAAAGATGAGCGCGTTGAAGCTGCAAAACTATATGACATTAATAAGACAAAAGATTCAGGCGTTGACGAAACTCAAATGTTGGAAGACCTTCAGCAGGCTTTGCTTTTTGCTAAAGTTATTTCATATACGCAAGGTTATATGTTAATGCGAGAAGCTGCAGGTGAGTATGGCTGGTCGTTAAATTATGGCGATATTGCTTTAATGTGGCGCGAAGGATGCATTATTCGTAGTGTGTTTTTAGATGATATAAAAAAGGCTTATGAGCAAAATCCTGAGCTTGAAAATTTAATGTTTGACCCATTCTTTAAAAATTTACTTGAAAAAGCTGTCCCGGGGGTTCGTCGTGTTATTTCAAGCGCTGTTTTAAATGGTGTCCCTGTGCCAGCATTGTCTTCAGCCTTAGCTTTCTTTGATGGTGTGACGACTGCACGTTTGCCTGCAAATTTATTACAAGCGCAAAGAGATTATTTTGGTGCGCATACTTATGAGCGCTTAGATCGTGCCCGTGGAGAATTTTTTCATACAGATTGGATTGGTTCAAACAGCCAAGTTTCCTCTTCTACCTATAATGCTTAAAAAATGTTTACAAAACAGGTTGTGATAAGTTTTTCTTATACATGAATTTTAATTACAATCAGTATTTTGAACTGGATTATGTATAAATTGGCATAATATTTTATCCTTGACTATGCTTTGAATTGTGAACATAAAATAGTTAGCAGTTCAAAATATGGCAAAAAAATTAATTGAGATAACCGCTCCTCCTAAGCAAGTATTGGGGTTGGAAATTACAGACCATCATATAAAGCTTGTCTTATTGAGGCAAAGCAATGGTTCTTATGTTCTTGAGAAAGCGGCCATTACGGATATTTCTGAAGGGGCCGTTGACGGTGTGAAAATTAATGACGTTGCCTCGGTCAGTCGAACTTTAAAGGCATTCATTGCGCGACATAAGATTAAAACAAAAAAAGTAGCCGTTGCCGTGCTGCCCTCAAATGTGATGACTAAAGTAATTTCTTTAGATGATGATTTGGATGAAGATTCTATTGAGCAGCAATTGGCAGTCGATGCGGATCGGCATATTCCCTATAGTATTGATGAAGTGCGTTTAGATTTTCAGGTTTTAGGTAAAACAGAAGAAAAGAAAAATAAGCAAGATGTTTTACTGGTGGCAACACACAGAGAGCCTGTTGATAGCTTTATTGAGGTTATTACAGAAGCCGGTCTTATACCGAACATTATTGATGTGTATCAATTTGCCTTATTACGAGCTTGTGAAACCTTAAAACTGCATCCGGATTTTGAATATTCTAATGAAATGTGTGTGGCTTTTATTGAAGTGTCTTTAACCATTACCCGTATTGTAATTATTAGGAATGGAGAGGTGGCCTATACAGAAGAACAAACCTTTGCTGATAAAATTTCTACTACAGCTGAAATTGAAGACAGTATGCCTTGGTATAAGCGGAACTTTCAAATTTTTTCAGCAAATAATGATGGGGCAAAAATTGACTCTATTTTAGTTTATGGCGATAGGGCGGGTATGGATGATTTAAATGAAGAGCTGGCGCTTTATTTAAATAAAACTGTTTTAACCGTAGATCCTTTTGGTGATTTAAAGATTAAGAAAGGTGAGAAATTTGATGAAGCCTATCGTTATTTGATTGCGTCAGGGTTGGCGCTACGTGAGGAGTTAAAATGATTATTAATATTAATTTGATTCCTTGGCGAGAGTCAC
>CAXBFV010000004.1:0-12897 GCA_963974985.1 uncultured Gammaproteobacteria bacterium
ACGCATTTTAGTGATGTCATGGGATTACCTGCACCCAACCTTTACACTTCAGCCCGTGATTTAGCAGTGCTTGCAAGACATGTCGTCCTGGACTACCCAGAGTATTATCATTTCTTCAAAGTAAAATATATAACCTATAATGGCATCAAGCAGCCCAACTTTAATAAATTACTTTTTATTGATCAATATGCTGACGGTTTAAAAACAGGTTCAACTGAAGCCGCTGGATATTCTCTTATTGGCTCTGAGAAACGTCCTAATAATCGTCGACTAATCTCTGTAGTGATTGGTTCTAATAATAGTCTTCAAAGCGCTTATGATAGCTCAGCACTTTTGAAATATGGAGATCAATTTTTCACAACTGAAACTTTTTATAAAGCAGAAGAAAAAGTTGCCTCAAGCCATGTTTATATGGGAGAAGAAAATACTGTCAATCTAGGCACCGCGAATATAGTTTCTCTAACATTCCCTAAAAGCCTACATAAAAAAGACTTTACCTTTACCATAAAACAAAATACACCCTATCAAGCCCCTATTAAGAAAGGCCAAGTATTAGGAGAGTTACAAATTTCTTATCAAGGAAAAATAATAGAAAAAACACCTCTTACTGCTTTATCTGAAATCCCAAAAGGCTCTCTATGGCAGCGTATTAAAGGTAAAGTATCTTTGTGGCTTGCTTAATGCCCCATATTTATATTTCACAATGCCATGACCCATACCTAAATCCAACCTTTGAAAATTGGTTATTTCAAAATAAAGCACAAGAACACCCCATTCTTTTTTTGTGGCAAAATAAGCCTAGCATCATCATTGGTCGCGCTCAGAACCCTTGGCTTGAGTGCGACTTAACTGAGCTTGAAAAAGATAGCATCGATGTCATTCGCAGACAAAGTGGTGGCGGTACGGTTTATCATGATCTTGGAAATCTTAACTACACCTTTATCTGTCCAAATACTCACTACGACAAACAAAAAAACCTTCAAACTGTTATCGATGCGCTTGCGCAACTTGACATAAAAGCTCAAGTCTCCCCACGCAATGATATTATTGTGAAAGATAAATCAGGTGAAAATAAAAAAGTATCCGGATGCGCCTTTAGGGAAACCAAACATAAATCTTTTCATCATGGCACACTATTAATAAATACTGACACTTCAAATTTAATACGTTACCTACACCATAAACAAGACCAAGGCATTGATGCCAAGGGCGTTGCATCTGTTCGTTCAAAAGTAATTAATTTATCTGAACTGAATCAAACTTTGATACCGAATCTTATATAAATGCCCTTACCCTAAGTTTTAAAAATAATTTTGGTGTGGAAAAATCTTCTGAAATTAAAAAAATTCGAGCTAAAGACATACAGTCCCTCTCTCTTAAAGAAGAGATTAAAATTCTTCACTCATGGGAATGGAAGTTTGGCAAAACATTACCTTTTGAGTACACCGTTAAACTTCAAGACATGGTCTTGGTCTTATCTGTTAAAAAAGGCCATATACAAGACTACCATCTCACCAAAGGCCAACTTAACCTGACACAAGAGAAATGGCTAAAATCAGAGCCTCGCTACACACATAACTTATCTCTAGAAGATTCAAAGTAACTCTTAACACCCGTTAAAATTATTGCAATTTGCTTCACCATAAATGCATCAAACGCTTCCAGATTAATAATAGAAAGCGTTATACTGCAAGTCTATTGTTTTTTAAAAGGCTCAATAAAATGAAAAAAGTGGGTATTATTGGATGGCGTGGAATGGTCGGCTCTGTATTACTACAACGTATGCAAGAAGAGCAAGATTTTAAATATTTTGATGCCCATTTTTTTACAACTTCCCAGCAAGGTGAAACAGCACCTAATATGGGACAAACACAAAAGACACTAAAAGACGCCCATGACTTAAAGGCATTAGCGGAAATGGATATTTTGCTCAGCTGCCAAGGTGGCGATTACACAACCAAGGTCTTCTCTCCATTAAGAGAATCAGGCTGGCAAGGATATTGGGTTGATGCCGCTTCAACACTTAGAATGGATGAAAATAGCCTGATTGTTTTAGATCCTATTAACCAAACTCAGATTGAAGATGGCTTGAAAAAAGGCATCAAAAACTATATTGGTGGAAACTGTACCGTGAGCCTTATGCTTTTAGCATTACATGGTCTACTAAAAGAGAATCTTGTCAAATGGATAAGCGTCATGTCTTATCAAGCCATTTCGGGTTCAGGCGCCCAAGCAATGAAAGAGCTTCTTGCTCAACAACAATATACTTTAAAAGACTTGGACCTTAATCAAAACATTCTAAAAATTGAACAAGACTTACGTCACGCAAGCCAAGAGGAAAATTTTCCAAAGTCAGTTATTTCACAACCCCTTAATGCCAATTTACTCCCTTGGATTGATAGCCCTATGCCATCTGGCCAAACTCGTGAAGAATGGAAAGCAATGGTTGAGGCCAATAAAATTCTGAACCCCCTTAAAAAACCGATTGCTATCGATGGGACTTGTGTCCGCGTCCCAAGTTTACGCTCACACAGTCAAGCGCTCACCATTAAGCTTCGCAAAGATATCCCTCTGCTAGAAATAGAAAAATTGATCGAAACAGGTAATCCTTGGGTGAAATTTATTGCAAACAATAAAGAAGACACTTTATCTCACCTTACGCCTATGGCCGTTTCTGGCACTTTAGATATCGCCGTGGGACGTGTACGGAAATCATTATTGGGTGACAAATATCTCAACCTCTTCACTGTTGGCGATCAGCTGTTATGGGGTGCCGCTGAACCCTTACGTAGAGTTCTCAAAACCTTACTGTAAATTTCTTCGCAAAACGAATCTTTATCGTCTAGAGTTTAAAGATTAATTTTTTAATCACGAACCATTTTATGAAAAAATTTACTGCTCTTATTTTACTGCTTTCACTACTCGCTACTAGCACATTATTTGCAGCCAAAAAAGAAAGTCTTAAAGTAGATAGTCACTTAAATATCCCAATAGGTTATTGGCTGCAAACCAAAGATTTTAAAAACATAAAAGATTACGGTGCGCCTCAAAGTATTATCCAAATCTATAAAGAAAAAAATGGGGACTTAGCAGGAAAACCCTTAACTGGTATTAGCGGAGATAAAGCTCAGCCTTATCCTGCAGAATATTGTAAGCAAGGGAATTGTAATGAGTATTGCAAAGAACATCCTAAATATTGCCCACTTAAAAATAGCAAAGTACTATTGCCTGGCATGACTTTTATGTATGGTTTGACATTAGATGGTGATTCAAAGTTAAAAGAGGGCAAAGGGCCTACGTATAAAAATGGTAAAATTTTTATCAGCTCATTAAAAAAGAGTTTTGATGTCAGTCTTCAAACATTAAAAAATGGGGAACTTTTACATGTTGATGTGTCGTGGATGTGGGTTGATCGCTATCAAACTTGGATTCGACTCAGCAAGTCTCAAGCAATGCAACTCACTAAAGCTTATAGCGACTGTAATAAGAATTTATGGAATACCCAAGGCCTTAAAAATTCAGACAAGAAGAAAGAAGGCCTAAAAAGTTATCAATCATGCTTTAAAAAAGCAAACTCACTTCTGAATAAAATGAAGTTTTAAACGTCCAAATTCATAACGTTTAACGCATTGGTTTCAATAAAATCACGACGCGGCTCAACATGATCACCCATTAAAGTTGAAAAAAGTTCGTCCGCAGCCACAGCATCATCCACAGTCACCTGAAGCATGCGACGCTCCGCAGGGTCCATTGTTGTTTCCCACAATTGATCTGGATTCATCTCACCCAAACCTTTATAGCGCTGGATATTTTGGCCGCGCTTAGCTTCAGCAAGCAACCATTCCATCACCTGTTCAAAAGTATCAACTGGTTGTTTTTTATCACCACGCTGGACATACGCATCTTTTCCAAGCAAACCAACAAGTAGTTCACCCAAAGCAAGAATTTGTTTGTAATCTTTACCCCCAAAAAAAGTAACAGGAACATGCAACTCTGTTTGTACGCTATGAATGGTACGGTGCAGCAATAGATCATTATGGATTCTCTCTTCCTCAATAGCCTCAGACTCTTCTGTAGCTTCTTGAATAACATAAATCTCTGAACGTTCTTTTACTTCACAGCGATATGCTTCATAGTCACTGGAGTTTTCATTTAACTGTATTTCTAATGCTAACCACCATGCAGTCAAAGCACTCAAGTCATTACTAAAGTCAATCTCATAGGCTTTATATTCTATTAATGCTTTCAAAAAGACTTCAGGGTAACGCCTAGAAACCATCCCGATTACACTCATCGTTTTTTGGAATTGGCTATATAAAGACTCCAGCCCTATTCCTGAAATTGCAGGTGCATCATTCCCTGGATAAAGGCTCGCTCCACTTAAACCAATCTGACCCAAATACTCAATAAGTGCTGCATCATCTTTGACATAGGTTTCTTGTTTGCCCTTTTTAACTTTATATAGTGGTGGTTGAGCAATATAGATATACCCTCTCTCCACCAACTCAGGGAGCTGACGATAAAAGAAAGTTAGCAATAGTGTACGAATATGAGAACCATCCACATCCGCATCCGTCATGATAATAATGTGATGATAGCGCAGTTTTTCGATGTTGTACTCATCACGACCAATACCACAACCCAAAGCTTTAATTAAAGTGCCCACTTCAACAGAAGAAAGCATTTTATCAAAACGTGCTTTTTCAACATTTAATATTTTGCCCTTTAAAGGTAAAATTGCCTGAGTTTTACGGTTACGTGCTTGTTTAGCTGAACCACCCGCAGAATCTCCCTCCACAATATAAAGTTCTGATAAAGCAGGGTCTTTCTCTTGGCAGTCAGCAAGCTTTCCAGGAAGTCCTGCAATATCTAAAGCACCTTTGCGACGCGTCATCTCACGCGCCTTACGTGCGGCTTCTCTAGCACGCGCAGAGTCAATAATTTTAGCCGCAATGGTTTTAGCTTCTTGCGGGTTTTCTAATAAAAACTCTGTAAGCTTTTCAGCAACCAAAGCCTCAACTACAGGTTTCACTTCAGAAGACACCAACTTGTCTTTTGTTTGTGAAGAAAATTTAGGATCCGGAATCTTCACTGACAACACAGCGGTTAAACCTTCACGCGCATCATCTCCCGCAGTACTTACTTTATGTTTTTTATTTAGCCCTTCACTTTCAATATAGTTATTCATCGTCCGTGTTAGGCCTGCACGAAATCCAGATAGATGAGAACCACCATCACGTTGCGGAATATTATTTGTAAAACAAAAAATGCTTTCTTGGTACCCTTCATTCCATTGCAACGCAAGCTCTACAGCCACTTCAACTCTCTCACCTTCAATGTAAAAAACACTGGGATGAATGCCTGTCTTATTTTTATTTAAATGCTCTACAAAAGCTTTAATCCCACCGTCATAACAGAACGTTTTTTCAGCACCGTCATGGTTGTCTTTGATATGAATATTCACACCCGAGTTCAAAAATGCTAACTCACGAATACGACGCATCAATGTTTCAAATTTAAATTCAGTAATTGCAAAAGTTTCGGCACTCGGTTTGAAACGAACCATTGTTCCTGATTTTTCCGTTACACCAATTTCTTTTAGAGGTGCATCAGGGTCGCCATGCGTATAAAACTGCTCATACTCTTTACCATCTTTCCAGATACGTAATTCAAGTTTTTCAGAGAGCGCATTAACCACTGACACCCCCACACCATGCAAACCACCAGATACTTTATAAGAGTTATCATCAAACTTGCCGCCGGCATGCAAGATAGTCATAATCACTTCTGCAGCAGAGATACCTTCCTCTTCATGAATACCAACGGGAATACCCCGCCCATTATCTGCAACAGATACTGAACCGTCTGTATGCATAACCACTTCAATTTTATCACAGTGCCCCGCCAAGGCTTCATCAATGGCATTATCCACCACCTCAAAAACCATATGGTGTAAACCAGTTCCATCGTCCGTATCACCAATATACATACCTGGTCTTTTACGAACGGCATCTAGTCCTTTTAGAACCTTAATGCTGGATGAATCATAATTTGTTTCTGACATTTTTTACCCCATGAAAAAAATTGCTTCGAAAAGCCGAAATATAAGTGATCACATTATACTATTAACCAAAGCTAGAGACCTTAAAAAACAGCCCAATCAACCAGGATAAACAAAAAAATCAAAACCGCCTTAAGACTCTAATTTTCCCCAAAGAGCAGGTTGGCCTGATTTTTTAGTGACACGCATCATATACGCTTCATGTAACGCTACCGCATCATCATTTGCCTGAATAGTTTTAAGGGTAACACCAGTTAAGTTTAAGGATGATTTTTGAGACTCATCATCGGAGGCATTAGATGTCGCTTCTTGAAACATAAGATCTATCTGACCACCCGTCATTGCCAGATAGACATCTGCTAGAATCTCAGCATCCAGCAAAGCACCATGTAGTTGGCGATGCTGATTATTCACGCCATAACGCTTACATAAGGCATCTAACGAATTTCGTTGGCCTGGATGCTTCTTACGTGCCATGATTAGCGAATCAAGGACACTAATATGATCCCCTAACTTACCTAAAGGATTATTTGGCAAACGACTCAACTCAGAGTCCAAAAAAGGCACATCAAAGGCCGCATTATGAATAATAACTTCGGCACCTTTAAGGTATTCAATAATTTCTTTAGCCTTACTACCAAACAAAGGCTTATCCGCCAAGAAACCATTACTTAAACCATGAACCCGTAAAGCACCTTCATCCACCTCAATATCAGGCTTAAAATAAAAATGAAGATTACTACCCGTAAGCTTTCGATCAACCATTTCTACGGCACCAAATTCAATCACTCGGTGACCATTTTTATATTCAAAACCCGTAGTTTCCGTATCAAGAAAAATTTGGCGCATATCTTCTAAAACATAAAAAATTGATTGAGACAATGGTACTAGAATTCGCTTCCAACAGAAATCCCAGACATAAAAAAACCACCCAAAGGTGGTTTTAAATTTAAGTGTCTTCTAAAAGTTAGATTTAGAAGTAAGCCGTTACGTCAGCAAGGATAGTGCTTGAAGTTGGGATAGTTACTCCTGAAGCAGCCATTTTTCCACCTGCCAATACATAAGAACCGCCTGCCCATACGTTATTTACAATTTCAGTACGGCCACCTAAGTTCAACATATACAAACGATTCGTTGAATTTTGGATTACGTTATCATAGTTTGCAAAAAACACAGTTGAATGACCTTTAATAGGCATAGTGTAAGCTGTATTAAAGTTGAAAGCTTTAATTGATGACCCACTATTAAACACTCCAAAACCACCTGGTGTCGAACTCTGCCAACCTAAAATAGTTGCTAAAGAGTAAACATTGTTGACATTCCCAGCAAAACTATTACGTCCCTGCAAACCTGCTACACCATGAGTTGTTACAACAAACTCACCATTTACGGCCAAGTTTTGTACTTTATTACCCATTATCATGCCAGCATTCAAATCAATCGCGCCAACACCTGTTTGAGTATTTGTTGTGCCAGTTGAAACAAACCCAGTTCCGTTAATATAACCACCACCGACATGCACAGACATATCTTTTGAAAGCTGCATATCCACTTTAGCGTTCGCAGCAAAGTCATTAATATTATTAGCTGGTGTTACTGAGTTCCAATTATTAGCAGAACCACCATTCATTGCAGTAAAAGTTGTAGTTAAAGTTGTCTTCTTATTTAGATCCGAGTGATAACCCACACCTACTTGATCAGCTTGAGCCATAAAGAATGACTGAGTCATACTTGGCACCATGTTAGATACATCATTAAAATTACCAAAGTCTACATTCTTACGGCCAGCGAAGCCATAGAAAGGAGATTTTTTAAGGTTCCCTACAACAACATAAGCATCTTGCAAATAAACAGAACTAAATGTACTTCCTCCAGTCCCAGCAAATACATTTGATTGATTAGCTAAGCGAAGGTTAACAAAACCAGCAACCCAGTCGCTTGCCACACCTGTTGCAACAAGATTACCAATTGGCGCATTTAAACGTGTTCTATTATTCGAAGAAGTTCTTTGATATTGAGCGCTTAAATCTGCTTTAGCACCAATGGTTAAACCATTACCAGAAAGACTACCGTTTTGAATATGCTTAAGGATAGTCAGTTCTTTGTTTACCGTATCAGTTTGATTATTAATCATATCAAACGTGTAATCAGAATTTGTACTTAACATTTTTCCAGTTGATCCGTGTGAATCACTGTTACCCATAGCATTAACTTGAGCTTGAAGCTGTTGAACCTGCTGCTGAAGTGCTGCCATCTGTGCATCACTATTTCCAGCTGCATATACACTACCGGCCATAGCAAGACTTGCGATGGCAACCGATGTTACGATTGTTTTTACTTTCATGGTCTTCTCCTTTGTTTAGGTTTTAGTAAAATATACTTTGTATTAATAACTTTTACTTAAAAATGCGTACGATGAATAAACTAGCATCAAATCTACATATTGCAAGTTTTTATTTATTTTTTTTAAAAAAACTTCTCTTAATAAAATTAATAAGTTAAAGAGATTTTGAATGGGACTTTAAGTAATCTGCCACGCCCTTAGGGTTTGCAGACATCCCTTCATCACCTTTATTCCAACCCGCTGGGCAAACTTCACCATGCGCTTCATGAAACTGCAGCGCATCAACCATACGTGTAATCTCATCCATATTGCGTCCTAATGGTAGATCATTAACTACTTGGTGGCGAACAGTTCCTGATTGATCAATTAAAAAAGTGCCTCTAAATGCAACCCCTGCTTCAGGATGCTCAACACCATAGGCTTTAACGATAGAGTGATTAATGTCAGCGACCATGTGATAACTTACTTGGCCAATCCCACCTTCATTAATTGGTGTATTTCTCCAAGCATTGTGTGTGAAGTGTGAATCAATAGATACGGCAAAAACCTCCACACCCATTTTTTTAAGCCCCTCGACACGCTTATCTAAAGCAATCAACTCTGAAGGACAGACAAAAGTAAAATCTAAAGGATAAAATACAATCACTGCATATTTGCCATTTCTTGTTTCAGTAAAGCTAAGTGAATCTACAATCTCTCCTGAACCTAATACCGCAGCGGCTGTGAAATCTGGTGCTTGACGCCCAACTAAAACGCTCATAATTTTCTCCTGATTTTATTTGTTAATAACTGAAATCGCGAGCAGTTTCCTTCAATCCTAAAAAGAAGTCAACTAAAGATTATTTTCTATTCAATGTGCTGTTTTTAAAGTAAGCTAACCATCTTTTAATCACCCTGCAATAAGACATCCAGAAAGGTAAAGACCATGCATGAATATTATTTTTTAATTCTAGATTGCCTGCTTATTGGCGCTACTTCTGGCATCATATATGGCTTATTTGGCAGCGGCGGCGGCATCGTCATGATTCCTGGCTACATCTACGCCCTCCGACATTTTTCACTTGCCGATCATTACCAAATGCAAATAGCCATTGCGACCACGGCAACTACTTGCGCCGTCATTGCCGCAAGTGCGGCCAAAGCCCATTACAAAGCAGGCAATGTTGACATGAAAACAGTTAAACGCCTCATTCCAGGGTTGCTTATTGGCACTGTACTCGCCATCGCACTTTTGAATGTCATTCCCAGCGTCTTTCTAAAACACTTATTTGCGATTGCTGTAATATTCATTTCTATATGGCTTTGCTTTTATAAAGCTGAAAAAGATAAAAACAAATGGTCTTTAGATTCAAAGTTCAATCATTTCAAATGCTTCGTAATGGGACTCTTGTGGTTCTTATTGGGAATTGCCGTCTTCACCGTCCCTTATCTTCTTAAAAATGGTACTGATCTTCGTAAAGCCGTAGGTTCAGCAACCGTTATTAGCGCTATTTTCTCAACTATTGCCGGAGTCCTACTTATTACTACCGGCGCTTTCACCGCTGGCATCAGCTGGTCCCATTTAGGCTACTTTAACTTACCTTTATCTATCTCCACCCTTATTTCAAGCATTATTGTTGCCTACTATACGTCCAAACTAAGCCACCATATCCCCAGGCCTGTTCTCAAATATAGCTATGCTGGATTAGTACTATTGGTAGGCATACTCATGTTATGATAGAATCTGTTTTTTTAAATCAATCACTAGGAATTCACAATGAAATGCTCAACTGACAGCAAATGCCCAATTAAATGTTTATCTAAAGCCGCAATGATTTTTGCATCCGTAATAATCATCTCTGTTTTAGTAAAACTCTCCACATGGATTTTAGATTGGTTTTCACATGATATCTATCTTAATACCGCTGTCGTTATTTTTGCGACAATTGTAACTTTTATTGGCTACTCAAAATGCTGCGCTGCTCAAAAAAATGAATGTTGCAATATCGAAGCTGACGAAAAATAGCTTCTCCTTTACCCCCTTTTTTTCTTAAGGCTCCATGTTTTATAAAAAAATCATCGGCTAAAATAGTACGTAAACAGGCCTATTTAAAAATTACGGCCTTACAAACTACTCTAAGGTCGCAATGAAACTTAAATACACTTTTTACATTATCTGCCTCATGCTGACATGCTTTGCATTTTTCTTGCAAATCTCCCCAGAGGTAGCCACACCATTTTTATCCATGTTTATGGATATCCCCACCTTAAAAGTAGTCGACTACACAAGCCTATTTTTAATATCTTATGGCCTTATGCAAATCCCAAACGGTATTGTTCTAGATAAGTATGGCATTAAAGTATTTCCCCTCTACGCCTTGCTGGTTGTGACAGGCCTTGCCATTTTTTGGGTATCCCCAAATAAAACCACCCTTATTTTAAGAGAGATCTTTACAGGCATAGGCAGCTCTATCGCCTTCATTGCTGCCGTGTATATTGCGACCCAAGCTTTTGGAATGCGTTATCGTGCACTCTTTATTGCTTTAGCCTCTGTATTTGGCTCACTTGGCGCCATTTTATCAACCAGCGCTTATGAATCATTGATTACCCACACAAGCTGGAGCCAATCTATATTTTGTCTACTTATCTTTGCGATACTTATTTTGATTGTGAGTGTTGCAATCCTATTAAAGATGAAGGTTAAAAAACCAGGCAACATTAACTACAACCTCAAACAAAACCTGAAGGCCGTATTAAAAAATAAGCTTATCCTATCCGTATACGCCTACACATTTTTTACCTGGATGGTCATGATGTCTTTTGCCGGTTATTGGGATAAAATTTATTTTGAAACCGTCCACCACCTCTCTATCTATAAAGCTTTAGACATCACTCAAATTTACTGGGTTTCATACATGGTTTTTAGCGTCCTGATGAGCTTTCTTGTCAAATCCAAAAAGGATTGCTTTAAACTTATTAAAGTGCTCGCCATTACAAATATCCTTGCGTTGACAGTTCTTGCGCTCCCAATTCTATATTCCACACATGCCATTTTTATCCTTGCTTTGCTATGCGGGGCGTCTACAGCTGGAATAACCTTAGGATTTTCAATTATTACAATGACCGTAAGCTATAAAGAATTAGGGCTGACAGCCTCAATTAACAACTGCATTTTGGTCCTTGGAGGATTCTTAGGGCAAATCCTGTATGGCTTTATTATGCAACACCTTCCTGAACAGTCTCTTAATGTTTTAGATCACACTATCTTAATCGAAAACTATTATTTTGCTTTATTCCTTTTACCTGCTGCCGCCATCATCGCCTGCATCTTTATCTATAGAGGCATCAATAAAGCGGCACCCACAACTCTACAACACTATAAGCCATAAAAAAATTTAAGCCAAACTTCTCAATCACTTTTCAAAAACCAATTTTCCCAATCAAACCATAAAGAGGGTATTGAAAGGCGGCTGGCTTATTTTTTTAATTTTAAATAAAAGTCACTCCAAAAAACATCGTCTAGCTCAACACCAATAGCGAGATAGTGCATTGTTTCTCGCATAAAACCTCTACACTTCACCGCATCTTTAGAGGTCATGATAATAGGGAGCACTTCCTTAAAATCAAAATCACTTTGCACATATTGATGGTGATCAGGAAAAGAATGTTCAATAACTTCACACCCTAAATTACGCAACATCTGATAGAAACGACAGGGATTCCCAATGCCCGCTACCGCATGAACTTTTTTATGCATGAAAGCACCTAAAGCTAAATTTTCTTTTGTCATAAGCGCAACAAATGATATTGCTTTAATTTGCATAACAAAGGCTTTTTGAAAATCAATCCCACCTCCGCTTGCAATAACATAATCTACAGACTTTAATCGACTTGCTGGCTCTCTCAATGGCCCTGCAGGCAACGTCAATCCATTCCCCAAACCGCGGCTTGCGTCTACAACTGAAATTTCTATATCTCTAAACATTTTATAATGTTGCAGCCCATCATCACTAATAACAATATCAACCTCTGGATGTCGCTCTTTCAAATATGTTACTGCCTCCACTCTATTTGGTGATACCACAACCGGACAATCTAAAATTTGATGTAACATGTAAGGCTCATCCCCACATTCTGCAGGAAATGTTTTTGCCGTTACGTCAACAGGATAATTTTCAGAAGCACCGCCATAGCCACGACTCACAATACCAGGCCGATAACCCTCCTGAGCCAAACGGCGGACCATTGTTTCCACTAAGGGTGTTTTTCCAACCCCACCCACTGAAATGTTACCCACCACAACGACTGGAATATCAACCTGAGCCTGCCCATTTACTTGCCGTAAAAGTTTTCGTTTGCGAACTTCTGAAATAATTTTAAAAATAAAAGATATTGGCCAAAGTAAAAGCGCAAACCATGTTAAATGCTTTGCATACCAATGACGGTTAATGAATTGATGCAATATTTGTTGCATTAACTCAGCACACCGCCATCACTCAACTGCGCTTTTTGA
>CAXBFV010000005.1:0-12820 GCA_963974985.1 uncultured Gammaproteobacteria bacterium
CGTTTAATCGGACCAAACTGCCCAGGTGTGATTACCCCTGGAGAGTGTAAAATTGGGATTATGCCGGGTCATATTCATTTACCAGGTAAAGTAGGGATTGTTTCTCGTTCAGGAACCTTGACCTATGAAGCCGTTAATCAAACTACAGAACTTGGTTTTGGCCAATCAACCTGTATTGGTATAGGGGGCGATCCAATTCCAGGGACAAACTTTATTGATGCTTTAACTTTATTCCAAAATGATCCAAAAACAGAAGCCATTATTATGGTGGGTGAGATTGGTGGTTCTGCTGAAGAAGAAGCAGCTGAATTCATTAAGAATCATGTGACTAAGCCTGTTGTTTCTTATATTGCAGGTGTAACTGCTCCTGCTGGAAAGCGTATGGGTCATGCCGGTGCGATCATCTCTGGTGGTAAAGGAACTGCTGACGAGAAATTTGCTGCTCTTGAAGCTGCCGGTGTGGCGACAACTAAGTCTCCAGCTGAGTTAGGTCTTAGACTTAAAGAAATCACTGGCTGGTAATTATAGAGCGCCCATAGTTTCGTTATCTCGGCGTTATCGATAAAAATCACTTAAGTTACATAGCTATGCTATACGGTTTAAGTGATTTTCACCTCTGGCCTTGATTTAACAAAACTTTGAGGCTCTATGATGTCTTACTTTAAAAGCAGTCAATTGGCTGCTTTTTTTATGCCCAAATATAAATAGCACTAAATTAGTCCTATTTATATTTGTTCTCTTTGCCTCTATTTTTAAATCAAGTACAATGGCGCGGTAATTAGCCCATTAGAAAAATAGTCATGATAGATTTTGATATAGAAAAGGTACGAAAAGATTTTCCGGCCTTACAGCAAAAAATTCATGGAAAGCCCTTGGTTTTTTTAGATACGGCGGCGTCGGCTCAAAAACCACAAGTTGTGATTGATTTGGTCACGCAGTCTTATACGAATAACTATGCCAATGTTCACCGTGGGGTTTATACCCTAAGTGATCAAGCGACTTCTAATTATGAATCAACACGTGAGTCTGTCGCAGAGTTTATTCATGCTAAGTCTCAAAAAGAGGTCGTGTTTACCAAAGGTGCGACTGAAAGTATTAATTTAGTGGCGCAATCTTTAGCACAATTCTATTTCAAAGCAGGTGATGAGATTATTCTTACTGAAATGGAGCACCATGCCAATATTGTCCCTTGGCAGATGTTGGTGCAACGTTGTGGTGTCAAAATAAAAGTGGTGCCGATTTTTGATAATGGCGAACTTGATTTAGAGGCGTACCAGAAACTGCTTTCAGAAAAAACAAAAATGGTTGCCGTAACTCAATGCTCAAATGTGTTAGGCACGGTTAATCCTGTGAAAGAAATGGCTGTGGCTGCTCATAAAGTGGGTGCTTTATTTTTAGTGGATGGGGCGCAATCTGTAGTACATCAAGAAATTGACGTACAAGATTTAGATTGTGATTTTTTTGTATTCTCATCCCATAAACTTTACGGTCCAACCGGTGTTGGTGTGCTCTATGGTAAGTATGAATGGCTAGAAAAAATGCCCCCTTACCAGGGTGGTGGTGAGATGATTAAAGCGGTTTCTTTCTCTGGCACAACATTTGCAGAAGCACCTTGCAGGTTTGAAGCAGGAACGCCTGATATTGTCGCCGTGAGTGCCTTTAAGGCGGCAATCAAGTATGTGCAGGATATTGGGCTGGGAAAAATTCAAGCCTATGAATATGCGTTGCTAGTCTACGCAACAAAAAAGCTGTCTGAAGTGCCGGGATTAAAAATATTTGGAACGGCAGAAAACAAAGCCTCGGTGATTACCTTTATTATTGAAGGTTTGCATGCCAATGATTTGGGGACATTAATGGATCTTTCAGGCGTGGCGGTAAGAACAGGCCAACACTGTTGTCATCCTTTGATGGATCATTATGGGGTGTCGGCAACGGTGAGGGCTTCTTTTGCATTGTATAATACATTTGAAGAGATTGATGTTTTGGTTTCATCCATCGAAAAAGCACGAAAAATGTTGGGGTAAGAGGCTTTTAGTTAATAACTAGTCTTTTAAGTGATTGGGTGTTTAAAAAACCATGGTTTTTATCTAAGCTTTCATCAGGTAGTTTATTTGTAGTCAATTTTCATGAATATGGTGGTCGTAAGGCAAAATTTTCAGCAAAAAAATATAAACGCTTTGGGTTTTATTTTTTTATTAGGAATGTTTGCTTTTGTTCCAGTGTCTATCGCGCCAGTTAATGTTTTTGGTGCTTTGGCTTTGTTGTGCTTTTTGTTATGTGGCGATTGGCAAGAGAAGAGGCGGTTATGTTCTCACCCATTGGTCATTTTATTTTTTGTTTTATATTTAATTAGTTTGCTGGGTGCTATTCACTCTGATGGAAGCTGGGCCGATATTGTTTACCGTCTAAAGCAAAATAGAAAATTTTTGTACCCTATCTTTATCTTATACTTTATTGGCACAGAGCGGCGTCAAAAATATGCTTTAATCGCTGTGTGTGTTGGAATAGTGGCTGACTTGGTCGCGATTTATTTGAATGACTTTATGTTGGGTGCGGCTCATGCAATTAAGTTTTCTGGAGGTGCTATGTTTCCTTCTCCGCAAAACCATTTTGTGACAGCCTTTGCTTTTATTCTGTTGGGTTTTTCATGCTTATCGGTCTTTTTTAAAACAGAAAATAAATGGCGTTGGCTTTGGTTGTTGTTGGGTATTTTGGCCTTTATTGCAGAAATGGGGATTAATCAGGCTAGAACGGGCTATTTAATTGAGTTTTGCATTGTATTTGTTTTTTTCTGTCATCGTTATGGTTTTAAGGGGCTTGTTAGGGCTGGCTTGGTGGTGGGTTTATTGTTTGGTTCTTTTTATGTGCTGTCCCCGGGTTTTAAAAACAGAATTAATTTGGGTATTCATCAGGTTGCCCAATATTCAGATAGCGCAAAGTCTGATGATTTAAGTGGAAACTCAATTGGGCTTCGGTTGGCTTTTTATGAGTTGAGCGCAGGGATGTGGGTAAAGGGAGATGCGGAAGAAAAGCTGTTGGGATATGGGACAGGTTCGTTGCCAGTAATTTCTAAAGAATACCTGCAAACTTTACGCGCTCAGGAACAAGTTCCAAGGGAGGCAAAAATTCCCGGCTCTGAGCTGACTGATCCTGAGAGCCAATATTTTTTCTATCTTGTTGAGCATGGTTTATTAGGGGTGTTGTATTTTGTGGCAATGATGCTTGGACTATATTGGATGACGCTTAGATTGGAGGGCTTTTATCGAGACATTGGAAGAATCACAATTATTGCTATGGGTGTTGGTTGCTTCTTTAATTCATGGATGCAGACATTTTCGATTTCCCACCTTTTAATTGTGGTATTGGGGATAGCATTTTTCTGCCGGGAGAGGGTAAATAGGCCTGATGGTTAGCTTTTGGTTGTATAGTGGTTTGCTCTATTTTTCTCATTAGCTATCATTAAGGTAGTAATATTTATTGAGGGCAGGGAATGAAAGGGATTGTGTTGGCAGGTGGTTCGGGAACAAGGCTTTATCCTGCAACCTTGGGGGTAAGTAAGCAGCTTATTCCAATTTATGATAAACCTATGATTTACTATCCTTTATCTGTCTTAATGTTGTCAGGACTGCGAGAAATTCTTGTGATTACGACACCGCACGATCAAGAGGCGTTTAGGCGTTTGTTGGGAGATGGGTCGCAATGGGGGGTAAGCATAGAGTATATGGTGCAGCCATCTCCTGATGGTCTGGCCCAGGCTTTTATTCTTGCAGAAGATTTTTTAGCGGGTGACTCTGCATGCTTGGTGCTTGGAGATAATATTTATTATGGCCATGGCTTAACCGAGCAATTGTTGTCTGCGCACAATCAGGTGGATCAAGTGGGTGGGGCATGTGTTTTTGGATATGCTGTTTCTGATCCTGAACGTTATGGTATTGTTGAGTTTGATGTAGTTGGAAAAGTGTTATCTGTGGAAGAAAAACCAGAAAATCCAAAGTCTAATTATGCAATTACTGGATTGTATTTTTATGATGGGAATGTTTGTGAGTATGCCAAGCAAGTTAAGCCTTCTTCTCGAGGAGAGCTGGAAATTACAGATTTAAATGAAATATATTTAAAGAAGGGTCAGCTAAAAGTTGAGCGGCTTGGTCGTGGGTTTGCTTGGTTAGACACAGGGACGCATGAATCACTAATAGAGTCATCACGATTTATTTCTACAATTGAAAATCGTCAAGGCCTAAAAGTAGCTTGCCTTGAAGAAATAGCTTGGGAGCAAGATTGGATTACTGATGAGGTGTTTGAGGCTGCTGGGAGGAGTATGAAAAAGAATCAATATGGACAATATATTTTGAATCGTTTAAAAGATAGCCAGACGGGATTAAGGTAAATTTAATGAAAGTTATTGAAACAGCTTTACTTGAAGTAAAAATTATTGAGCCTAACGTTTTTGGGGATGAGCGGGGTTTTTTTTATGAAAGCTTTTCTGCTGAGCGTTATCAAGCATTAGCGGGCATTAAGGAAGTGTTTGTTCAGGACAACCTGTCTCGTTCCTCAAGAGGTGTTTTGAGAGGGCTTCATTATCAGATGAAGCAAACACAAGGTAAACTTGTGTCAGCGACTAGAGGAGCGGTGCTGGATGTCGCTGTTGACGTACGTTTTGGTTCTCCCCAATTTGGTCAGCATGTGGCGGTAGAGCTTTCGGAAGAGAATAAACGGCAACTTTGGGTGCCGGCAGGTTTTGCGCATGGGTTTATTGTGTTAAGTGAGACAGCTGATTTTTCTTATAAGTGTACGGATTATTATCACCCAGATTCTGAGAAAAGCATTTTATGGAATGACCCTGATTTACAAATACAATGGCCTGAAGATATTGTTCCTCAGTTATCCAAAAAAGATAAGATTGGGGTATGTTTGAAAGATATGCCAGAAAGAGACTTACCTTTGTATGAAAAAGAAGAGCTATAAAAATGAAGCTTTTGATTTTAGGAAAAAATGGTCAAGTTGGTTCAGCATTAGTTGGGCTATGCAGGTCTCAAGGTGTTGAGTGTGATGCTTTTGGTCGTGATGACCTGGATGTCTCAAGTCTAGAGGCGATTGAAGATTTTTTTGAGCAATATAATAATTATGATTTTGTAGTGAATGCAACGGCTTATACGGCGGTAGATAAAGCAGAATTAGAGCCAGACGTTGCTGATGCTATCAATCATCTTGCTGTAAAAAATATGGCAGATCAGTGCAAGAAGTATGATATTCCTTTAATTCATATTTCAACAGACTATGTATTTGATGGCTCAAAAAAAACCAATTATTCCGAAGATGATGATGTGTCACCTTTGGGGGTTTACGGTGCGTCAAAGTTGAATGGTGAAAAGGCGCTTCAAGAGGTTTGGACTAAGCATATTATTTTAAGAGTGAGCTGGGTTTTTGGTGTACATGGTAATAATTTTGTAAAAACAATGGCGCGGCTTTCCACACTTAAATCTGAGTTGGGTGTGGTTTCAGATCAGTATGGTTCCCCTACGTCAGCCGAAGACATTGCGCGAGTTATTGTTGAAGTTTGTCGTGGTGTTAGGCAAAGTGAAGCGGAGAAATGGGGGGTCTATCATTACAGTGGTTTTCCTGTAACGACGTGGCATCAGTTGGCTGTTGCTACAATTTCAGAAGCAAAAGCTCAAGGAATGGTAGTCGTTGTTCAAAACATTAAAGCGATTGAAACGAAAGATTATCCAACACCAGCAAAAAGACCGGTTAATTCAGCTTTTGATGTAAGCAAGATCAATAGGGTTTTTAATGTTGAGCAATCAGCATGGCAGGATGATTTGCCCGCAATAATCAAAAATTTAAAAAGAGAAATGGGGTAGGTATGTATCAACCAAAAAATATTTTAGTCACCGGGGCCGCGGGATTTATTGGATCCAACTTTGTGCGCATGATGCTGGAAAAATATACAGACATAAAAATAGTAAGTTTTGATAAGTTAACCTATGCGGGGAGTTTAGATAACCTAGAGGATTTATCAAATAGCCATAATCATACTTTTGTGAAGGGTGATATTTGTGACGAAGAGTGTGTTGCGGAAACACTTAGAAAATATGATATTGATACCATTGCGCATTTTGCTGCAGAATCTCATGTAGATAATTCAATTAGTGGGCCAAAGGTTTTTTTAGAAACAAATATAATGGGTACTTTTACACTATTGGATCAGGCTAAAAAGTATTGGTTTGATGAGCTGGGGTTAGATGGAAAAGGTGAGATTGAATTAAATTGTCGCTTTCATCATGTTTCAACGGATGAAGTGTATGGTACTTTATCCATGACGGATCCTGCTTTTTCTGAAACTAAGGCCTATGAGCCTAATTCACCCTATTCAGCTTCAAAGGCGGGTTCAGATCATATTGTGAGGGCGTATCATCACACTTATAAGCTGCCAATGACCACTTCTAACTGTTCAAATAATTACGGGCCATATCAGCATCCAGAAAAACTAATTCCTGTGGTGATTAAAAATTGTATGGATCAAAAAGAAATTCCTGTATATGGAGATGGTTCTAACATTCGAGATTGGCTATATGTTGAGAATCATTGTGATGCCATTGATTGCATTATTAGAACTGGAAAAGTGGGAGAGGTTTATAATGTGGGTGGTAAAAATGAGGTGGATAATATTACCTTAGTCAGAACTATCTGTGAGTTAATGGATGGTTCTAGGCCTGAGCATGCGCCTCATGAAAAACTGATTACGTTTGTTGAGGATAGGAAAGGCCATGATTGGCGTTATGCAATAGATAATTCTAAAATACAAAATGAGTTGAGCTGGCGACCTTCGCAAGACTTTACTGAGATGTTTAGAGAAACGATAAAATTTTATCTTGGTGGTGCGTAGTGTTAGGATTGAAATCTTTCTATTCCTTTTTTAAAGAAATATTTGAGCAACGAAAAACTGTTTGGGCATTAGCTAAGAATGATTTTAAGCAGCAGTATTTTGGCTCTGCCTTGGGTATGTCGTGGGCGTTTATACAGCCAACGATAATGATTGCGCTTTACTGGTTTGTATTTACCTTTGGTTTTAGATCTGCGCCACTTGAGAACGTGCCTTTTATTTGTTGGTTGGTTGTGGGTTTGATTCCTTATTTCTTTTTTTGTGACGCTTGGAGTAAAGCGACAAATGTTGTGACTGAGTATGATTACCTTGTGAAAAAAATTGTCTTTCCTGTTCGTGTCTTGCCTTTGCTTAAGCTAATTTCAGCTTCATATATTCACTTGTTCTTTATTGTATTTGTTATTGTGTTGTTCATGGTTTATGGGTTTTATCCAGACGTATATTATTTTCAAATTTTTTATTATTTGTTTGCGCTATGGGTCTTGCTGTTAGGGTTAAGTTGGTTTACCTGTGCTGTCCAGGTTTTTCTAAAAGATATGTCACAACTGGTAACGGTGGCAACGCAAATTTTATTTTGGGGGACGCCTATCCTTTATCCCATCACACTTTTGAAGGCGCATCCTATTATATTGACGATTCTAAAGCTTAATCCGCTTTTTTATATTGTAGAAGGTTATCGTGATGTTTTTGTCAATCATGTCTGGTTTTGGGAGCACCCGGGGCTAACAATTTATTTTTGGGTCTTTTCTTTCTGTATGCTTTTTTTTGGTATGTTTATGTTTCAAAGGCTTAGGCCTCATTTTGCAGATGTGCTGTAGGTAGATGTTATGAGCGATATTGCAATTTCAGTCAAAAACCTTACTAAAGTTTACCCCATGTATAGCCATCCTAAGGATAGATTTAGAGAAGCTTTACACCCGTTGAGAAAAAAATATCATACAGAGTTTTATGCTTTGGATAATGTGAGCTTTGATATAAAAAAAGGAGAGACTATTGGGATTGTTGGAAAGAATGGGGCTGGCAAGTCAACACTCTTAAAAATAATTACAGGTGTCTTAACGCCAACTTCTGGTTTGCTTGAAGTTAATGGGAAAATTGCATCATTGCTTGAATTGGGAGCTGGATTTAATATAGAAATGACGGGCCTGGAAAACATTTTTCTTAATGGATTGCTTATGGGCTTTTCCAAAACAGAGATGGACTCAAAGGTTGATGCTATTATTGACTTTGCTGGCATAGGAGAGCATTTATATCAACCTGTAAAAGGTTATTCGAGTGGCATGTTTGCAAGGCTGGCTTTTGCGGTAGCTATAAATGTTGAGCCTGACATATTGATTGTTGATGAGGCTTTGTCAGTAGGGGATATGGCTTTTCAGGCAAAGTGTTTTAATAAGTTTAAGGAATTTCATGGCAAAGGGACGACAATACTATTAGTCACGCATTCTACTGATTTGGTAATTAAATATTGTCAAAGAGGCGTGCTGATAGATGAGGGCAGGCTCGTCCAACATGGTGGTAGTAAGCTTGTTATTGAGGAATTTAGAAAAGTCATGGTGAATGCTTCAATTGAAGGGGAGCGGCGTAGTCAAAAGCAGGTTTGTTCAAATGCTAAATTAAAAGACAAGCTGATCCTTAACCAAAACCCTATTGAATATGGGACTAAGGATGTTGAAATAATTGATTTTTCTATTATGAATCAGCAGGGAAGAATAACCAATCAAGTTTATCATGATGAAAACTATGTTATTCAAATAATGGTAAAGTGTCATCAAGACATCTCTGATATTATATTAGCTTACACTCTTAAAAGTCCTGATGGGTTAGAGCTGACGGGCACAAATAGTATGAATCTAAATTATAATTTTGGAGAGCTAAAGGCAGGTGAGGTTGTAACGGCTAAATTCAATCAAAAGATGATATTAAATGCTGGGAGCTATTTATTATCGTTGGGCTGTACGAAATTTACTGATGACGGCCTTGTTGCGTTACATCGGCTATATGATGTAACGCATATCGAAGTATTTTCAACAGAGCGTGCATCGGGTGTTGCCTTTTCAGTTTCAGATATTGAGGTGTTGTGATGGTTGCTATTTTGAAATTTCACAAGTCGTTCGAATCGAAAAAATAGGGGGTGTAATATGCATATGATTAGTAATAGGAATAGGCATATAGTTAAATTTGTAGTTTATTTTGTGATTTCTTGCTGTCTTGCTAGACATTATACTGGCGGCTATGGCATCACGAGTGCGCAATACTGGGCTAAGTTTTTTATTTACTCAGTTTTATTGACTGTGATCGTATATTTCTTTAACGAACTTCTTGTTAAAGCATTAAGAAAATTTTCATTAGAAAATATATTGTTAGCACTGGGGGCGACTATTTATTCACTCTATGCAATATTTTTTTCAAATGTGAAGTTTGCAATATTGATATTGATAGCGTTTTCGCTTGTAAGTATGGTTGTGGCTCTTAAAAATAGCTTATATAACAGGGTTGTATTTATTAAGGGTATATTTATATTCTTACTGCTATATAGCGTGATGAGTTATCTTAGTATTTTCATAACGACAGATCTTGCGAACTTAAATTACTTAAATAGTAAAATGCCGTTCATAGTTATGGCGTGCTTGATGCCAATAGGGTTTTTTAATATAAAAAACTTTAATTTTGATTTTTTCAAAGGATTTCTCAGTTTATTGTTGATAATGATGGCAGTGTTTATAATACTTTTAAATAGCCACATATTAGATATAAATAATGTGAAAGTTTTAAGTTTTGTAATGATGAGAGATGATTGGACACAAAAAAATTATATGTTTTGGTATGTATTATTAACCTTTGGAGCGCTCTCATTTTATAATGTAAGAAAAAAATTAGACTTCACTATTATAATATCTTTGTTGCTACTATCCTTCGGTGTGATTTTTTTTGGATACTCAGACTCTGCAAAATTAAGTTTTATCGTGGGCATATTGATTTATTCATTTTTTTCCATATTTAAAATACAAAAGAAATATTTATTGGCCCTTATTTGGATGTTTGTTTTTTATGTACTGTTTGCGCCCTTATTATTTTCCTTGATTGACTTAGCACCATATGATAGCAGGTTAATTCAAAGAAATGCCATATATCATACAGCTGCAGCGCTTATAAAAGAGCATTGGTTATTTGGTTATGGATATGGGAGTACATTAACCATAGAACTTAAAAACTTTGTTTCTAGTGTTGATCTCCCCAAATATTATATAAGTGCATTTCCCGGCGGACATCCTCATAACTTATCACTCTTATTTTGGTTGGAATTTGGAGTATTTGGTGCTTTATTCCTAGGGTATTTTGTGCATAAAATGTTGGCATTTGTAGTCGAGCAAACATATGGGAATATTAATCAAGCAGCAATTTTTGCGATGATAATTGTCTTTGACATTTTGACTTCATTTAGTTGGGATATATGGTATCCGCAAGTACTTTTAACATATGCTTTTTTTGGTATACTGTTGGTCTTGTCTATTAACATTAAGGATCGGAGGGCTTGTTAAGTGACTACAAAGTTAAATTTAGAGTTCTACAGTGGTGAAGATAAATATTCGGATGGCGATGTCGAGGATGAGATTCTAGAGATCGTTAAACAAACATCTGACTTTACAGGCGTACTCCAGTCTAGTGACAATTGGGCTGTTATGTACCATTTGACTCCAGTAAGAAGGAGTTTGTTAGAGTGGTATGAGTTTGATAAAAATAAGACTCTTTTGGAGATTGGTGGCGGTTGTGGCGCTTTTTCTGGGATGTTTGCAAGGAAGTTGAAAGAGGTTAAAGTCGTTGAGTTATCTAGAAGAAGATCAGAAATAATATATAATCGCCACAAAGACCATGATAATTTAGAAATTATCGTTGGGAATCTCAATGATATTACTTTTGAAGGGAAATTTGATTATATTACCTTGATTGGTGTTCTTGAGTATGCAGGAAAGTTTACAAGTGGAGATACGCCATACAAATCATTCCTTGAAAAGATAAAAGAGCACCTTAATCCTGGCGGGAAAGTAATTATTGCAATTGAAAATAAATTTGGCCTAAAGTATTGGGCTGGCGCGCATGAGGATCATACCGGCAGAATGTTTGACAGCATTGAAGACTATCCAAAATTTGATGGCGTTAGAACTTTTGGTCAGCACGAGCTAAATGAGTTAATTAAGTCATCAGGCTTTAAAAATATTGAATATTTTTATCCTATGCCGGACTATAAGCTTCCTGAGGTAATATACTCTGATGACTTTTTGCCAGAAATAACAAATAATGCTAATTATGCATACCCAAATTTTGATCAAGAAAGAAGTATTTTGTTTAATGAAAGTTTGGCATATCAAAATATTATAAAAAACAAAATGTTTCCTTTTTTTGCTAATTCTTTTTTGACTTTTGTGAGCTGAGTTATGAAAACCATTTTTGCTAAATTTAACCGTGAAAGACTGCCACGGTTTCAAACTGTTACAAAAATTATTAAAAGTAGCTCTGGGGAGTGTAGAGCTGTTAAAGAAGCACTGTGCGATGAAGCTATCCCTCATATTGAAAATATGTATTCAAATTATCATGGGCTACTTAAAAAATACCCACATATGTTTTTAGTGGAGCCAGCCCTTGAAAGAGAAGGCTTAGTTTCTTTTCCAATGGCTAATGGTGTCTCTTTTGAGAGGCTTATGAAAGAAGCTTTAGAGAATATGGATAAGACTCATTTTTTATTGCTATTAGATAAGTTTATACATTATATTGATGGTTTTGTAAAAGAAAGAGGTGTCGAGTTTAAACCATGTGAAGAATTTAAATCAGTTTTTGGAGATTGGCTGATAGAGGGGCCTCAAGATATTATTGAGTTTGCAAACTTAGATGTTATTTTTAGCAATTTATTTTTAGATTCCAAGGGGACTATAACTCAAATTGATTATGAATGGGTGTTTGATTTTAATATGCCAAAGTCTTTAGTGTTATATTGGGCATTAAGCGATTTTATTATAAAGACGGTGGGGTTGGATTCTGGAAATGAATTGGTTGAGACTATTTTTGAAAAATTAAATTTGTCTAAAGATGCTATAGATAAACTTGAGGACCTTAAATTTTCGAGCATGAGCTTTTTTTTTGGGGAAGAAAGAAAATACTTCTTAAACCCTGTTGTTTGCAAAAAACAAATAAGACCTTATGCGGAGTTGACTCGCTTACGTCAAAGTTTAAGATATCGAAATGAAGAAGTAAATATGATTTATAATAGTAGGAGTTGGTGGTTGACCAAGCCTTTAAGGTTTCTTAGTCGTCAAATTAAAAAATGGTCTTAGATTTAAATTCCAAGTGCAACGATTAATATCAATGCAGAGACCACCTTTTTTTGAGTAAGAGCTGGAAAATAGTAAACTTTATACCTAGGCTTCTTTGGAAATTAACTTCTCGATACTTAAAAGAATCTTGAATTTTTAAAATAGGGTTTCCTAGCCGTGTATCAATAAATTCAATAGTGAAAGGTATAAAACTAAATATATGAATAGATTTGATAGAGCTAAAAATTATTACCATAAACATGGTTTGTTGGTGACTATTGTTCGCATTATTAAAGGTGGTTTGCTTTATTTATATTTTATACTAAGTAGTTGCATGCATCGGGCTTTACCTGAAGTTTATTGGATTCGGCGATATAAAAAATTATTTAATAATCATGTTTTAATTTTAGATCACGGGCTTGGAGGTGGAACTAATAAATTTAGAGAAACTCTATGCCATGATCTGTTGATTCAAGGTAAGAGAGTTGTTGTTCTTAGCTGTATTATTGATGCTGATGTCCATATATGCTATAGGTTTTCTTTTTATGAAGAAGGGAAAAAAAAGTGTATTAATATTTACTCTATAAAAATATTAACCCAGTTACTTCGAAATGTTAGTTGTGAGCAGATTATA
>CAXBFV010000006.1:0-12405 GCA_963974985.1 uncultured Gammaproteobacteria bacterium
CTGAGATGTGTGATCAAAAAGGTTTTGAAGTATGTTATCCAGGGGCCGCTTATTGTACAGATAATGGTGCAATGATTGCGCTTGCTGGGGGGTTAAGAATGGAACAGTCGTATAAAGATAGTAGCTTGGCTATAGTCGTAAAGCCTAGAATGCCGCTTAGTGAGATAACATTAGGGAAATAGTTATTAGCTCAAAATATTATTGGGCTAGCGGTTATATTGATGAATTATTAAAAGTATAAAAGAAGGTGAAATAGAAAAAATGATAAAAGTAGATATGATTATTTCAGCAGGTTGGATTTTACCTATTTGTCCAGAAAATCTGGCACTAGAAAGCTATTCACTGGTGGTTAATAAAAATAAAATATTTGATTTAATTGAAACACCAAAGGTTCACGCAAAATATCAAACAGATCAGCATATTCATTTGCCAGAACATGTTCTCATGCCCGGACTTATTAATGCGCATACGCATTTGGCAAAAGTATATTTTCGAGGGCTAGGTGATGATTTACCTTTTCTAAGTTGGTTAAGAGAGCGTATTCACCCTGCTGAGTCAGCGGTTGTGAGTCCAGGATTTATTAAGGATGGAACTACTCATGCACTGGCTGAATCTATTCGCTGCGGTGTGACATGTATTAATGATCATTTCTTCTATGAGGAAAGTGTGGTGGATGCCCTTAAAATATCAGGTTTGAGAGGGTGTGTAGCGCATTGCGCCTTTACTTTCCCAATGCCTTGGTCAAAAACGATTGAAGACGATTATGTGGCAACAGAGCAACTACGAGAATATGTTGGTGGTGACGAAAAAAATAAAAATGATGGAAAAATTAAATTTTGTTTAGGGCCTCATTCCCCTTATGGCACAGATGATAAGATTATGGAATATTTTCATCAGCAATCAAAACAGCATGGTGCACCTATCCATATACATTTACATGAAACAATTGAAGAAATAGAAAATTTTACCAATCAGTATGGTATGAGCCCGGTAAAATTTTATAATGCTAAAGGTTGGTTGAATAAAAAATTTATTGCCGTGCATATGGTGCATGCAACAGATGAAGAGCTCGACATGCTTGCAGAAGCAGGCGTGTCAGTAGTGCATTGTCCTGAATCAAACATGAAGTTTGGTAATGGGATGGCTCAAATTCAAAAAATGTTAGATAAGGGTATTAATGTGGCGCTTGCGACAGATGGGGCCGCCAGTAATAATGATTTAGATATGATTGGAGAGATGCGCTCTGCTTCATTTATGGGTAAGTTATGTACTTCAACGCCTACAGCCTTGAACTCTAAATCTGTACTTGAAATGGCAACTATTAATGGTGCAAAAGCATTGGGTATTGATGATAAAGTAGGCTCTTTAGAAATAGGAAAAGATGCTGATTTTATTGCCATTGATATGCATCGAATTGAAACCCAGCCTATGTATAATCCCATTTCTCAAATTGTTTACGCAACCTGTCGAGAGCAAGTGACAGATATGTGGGTAGCAGGAAAACCTATTATGAGAAATCGTCATATACTTACGCTGTGTGAGCAAACAATCCTACAGAAGCAATTTGCATGGAAGGCTAAAATTAAGGAAGCGGTTAATATTTTATAGCTGCGAGGTTCTCTTTAGTAATTTTTTTCAACTAAACTAAACGATTATTCATGAGAGACAAGGTAAGTTACTTTGTTTAAAAATCCCCATGCTTTTCTTCAAAAGCATATTCATCAGATTATTTCATTTCTAATTCTAATGAATGGGCTTTATTATGTTTTAAGTTCTCTGGTCTATTTTGTTGACTTGCCTGCTTTGCGGGAGACGCTTCAAATGGTGCAAGCGCTTGATGGCTTGAAGTATCAAACTTTTACAGCGAGCTTTTCACTTCTTTTTGGCGCAATGACAATTTTAGTAGGTGTTGGCTTATATAAACAGCTTAGGCTGGCCTGGTTATGGACAGTTGTTTTGTTATTTTTATTGTTGGCCATGAGTCTTATGTCAGGCGTATATAATGAAGTATTTTTTGCATCGTTGGTTGTGTTTGGATTGCTTTTGCTTTCGAGGGCGCAATTTACAAGAAGTATTGGTGTTTTTTCATCGGGCTCATTTATAGCCATTACTTCAATTATTTTTGCAATGGGTTATGGTGTTGTAGGCGTTTATTTATTAAGGCATGAATATAATGGTGTTCACTCTTGGATTGATGCCATATATTTTGCAGTAGTGTCATACAGTACAGTTGGTTATGGCGATATTACGCCTAAAACAGAAATAGCAAGATTATTTACCAGCTCAATGATTTTGGTGGGGCTTTCAAGTTTTGCAACAGCCATTGCAGTGTACCTGGGGCCTTTTATGGAAAAAAGAATGAAGGAGATATTTAGCGTGTTTTCAAAACTAGATCATGTAAAAGGACATTACGTTATTTGTGGTCATAATGCCGTGTCAGAGTATTTGGTAGAGACGTTTAAAAAACAAGGGCTAGACTGCGTGGTTGTTGATCCAACATTAGAGCCTGCAGAAGTTCAAGACTCTAAGCATGTGACTTATATTAAGGGTGACCCAACGGATCGTGCAACTTTAAAATCATGTTCAATTAGACGTTCTCTTGCCGTGCTTTCCACTATGAATAATGATGCAGATAATATTTTAATTGCGTTAACCACGAATAGCATCCGACAAGAAAAAGAAAGTGAAACGTTTAAAATTATTGTGAGCATTAACAAACAAGAGAATATTGAAAATGCTAAACATGTGGGTGCTGATGAGGTGATGACACCAGCAAAAATTTATTCAGATATGCTGGTGAGTAAAGTGCAAAAGACTTCTTAGATGGTAAGGGGAATTGCGCTGGGTTCTCTTTGGGTTTTTTTATAAAGTAAAAAAAGAAACAAGAGTGAAAGTATTGACGTTATCAGAACTTCAATCGCAAGTGGTAAGGCATTTTTAATTGGCCAGAGCATTACAAAAGAGCCAATGAGGGCACTGACACCAAACTCCATTGCGCCAAAGACTGCCGCAGCGGTCCCTGAGCTTTCTCCGAAAGGCTCCATTGCCCCGCCAGCACCAGCACCTGTTGTGAGTGCGCAACCAAAGGTAAACAACATGCTAGGCCCGACAAACCCCCACAATGTTAAGCCATAGAGTAGGTCTAAAATAAGCATAATAATCCCACTAAGCAAAAGCGCAATAGCACCAATGATGGTCGTTGTTAAAGTGCCAATTTTTGAAACGATTAAGCCAGAGAACACGGATCCGATCATAAAAGTGATGCCCGCGACACCAAAATAAAAACCGATAGAAATCTCAGGCAGCTTTAAAACAACCGTAATGATATAAGGTGTCATAGAAAAAAATGTAAAGAAAGCACAAATTCCTGCAGTAGCACTCACACTATAAGCAATAAATTGAAGATTTTTTAAAATGTTTCCATACGTAGAGATTATATGACGATCAACAGGTTTCCTTTTTTCTTGTGGTAAACTTTCTTTTACAAAAAAGAAGACAAGGAATGCAGTTATAATTCCTAAGATTGTTAAGAATATAAAAGGAGCTCGCCAGTCAAATTGAAGGTCTAAATAGGCGCCAATTATAGGGCCTAAGATGGGAGAAAAGGCAATCATACAGTTTAAGAAGCTATATATCTGAGCACTTTGTGCGCCATCAAAAGCATCTCTTACAATGGCAAAGGCAATGACAAATGTTCCGCAAGCACCAATTGCTTGAATGATTCTAAAGGCAATAAGATTGTCAATAGTAGAGGCATTTGCACAGAGCAGGGAGCCAATAAGAAGAAACATTACAGATATAAGAAGTAGTTTTTTACGGCCGAGCATATCTGAAAGAGGCCCGATAATTAATTGCCCAAAACCGGTAATTAAAATAAAGAGTGAAAGGGTAAGTTGCACCATAAAAGGAGTGGTATGCATAATGGTGACAATTTTTGGGACAACAGGCATATAGATATCAAGGCCCAGGGCAAAACTCAAAACCATTGGGGCGAGTAAAAATATAGTGATAAGGGGTGAGTATGGCCAAGGTCTATTCATGGTAAGCAGCATGAGATTGGAATGGAGAAACATTGTATATTTAAGAGAATCTATAACATAGAACTTTTATTTGTTTTATAGGTAGGCATAGTATCAATTATTTAACTATGCTTTAAATTATTTTGGTGTGGTTTTTGTTCAGATGATTCTTAATCCTCCTATTAAACTTAGAGAATTTTTGCTCTTGTGTTTTGTCATCATTTTTTTTACAGATAATGTTTATGGGTTGCAAGGTTTTGTGCCAGTACAAAAGATAGAATCTGAAAGAATAGACGTAGCTCCTCAGGGTATCAGGTTTTTTGATCGAGTAAATCATCACCCATCTTATGCTATGGGGCCTTTATCAAAGTTAAGTGTGGATGGAGTAAATAGCAGCAGTGTAGATGCAGAAAATGTGATTACAATCTTATCAATTGATGGGGGAGGGGTTTTTGGTATTCCGGCATTGTTGCTGCTAAAGAAAATTGAGGAAAAGACGGGGAGACCAATTGCTTCAGAGTTTGATGTGCTTGCTGGAACCTCTACTGGTTCTATTATTGTTTCAGGCTTATCTGTTTTAAATAAAGATAAAACAGTAAAATTTTCAGCAAAAGAAATTTTGGAATACTACACTAATTTAAGTGGGGAGGTATTTTCTAATTCCTTGTGGTATAGAGTAAAAACTTTGTGGGGACTTTTAGGGCCCGAATTTCCCTCAATGCGTAGAAATTATTATTATGATAAAATTTTTGGGGATGTTCGGCTGTCTGAGCTTGAAGATGATGTGCTGGTTACAGTTTACGCAATGAAGCATAGGAAGGCGCTTAGCTTAATTTCATCAAATGCTAAAAAAGGCCTTGAGAATGATTTTCTTGTAAAGGATCTAATTGCAGCCTCAACATCTACGCCTTCTATTTTTGCACCATCAGAACTTAATAATATATCTGGCACATGGGATGATTTAGGGTTGGATGCAGCAATTTATATCAACAACCCTGTGCTTGAAGCTTTTTTATTTGCACAACAAAAATATAAAAATAGTAAATTTATTATCATTTCAATTGGATCGGGTGATTTTCCTAGAGTAATTACTAGTCAAGAAGAGCTTGATGACACCAAGAGTTGGGGGGTTTTGCAGGGTGTGCTGCCTACTTTTATGTTTTCACTCTATGGGCAAGAAGCCATGGTAGATGAAGAAATGCGTTATGTTAGTAAAATTGACCCGGCTATCATTGGATATTATCGATTTAATTTTTTAGTTGATAAAGGAAGTAAAAGTCTTTTTGATGGGTCCCCTGAAAATATTAAAAAGATTAATTCTTATGGTGAAAGAATGTTAGATGAAAATAAGGAAAATATAGAAGCAGTTGTGAAAATTTTAAATATTTTAAATGAGCCTTCAAAAAGTTGGTTTTTTTAAATAACAAGCAATTTCACTTATTTCCAACGCGAACCATATTACTGAGATTATTTTGAGATAAAAAGTCTGATAGTGTTTCATATACTTTATTGCTATTCGAAAGAGATTGAACTATTTCTGAAAGTTGTTGGCATTTTTTATAGCTAACTTGCCGAATAATCCATTTTGCTTTTAATAAATTAATGGCATTCATGCTGAGTGTTTGATACCCCATTCCAATCAGTAAAGGTATGGCTAAAGGGCTGGAGGCAATTTCACCACAAATGGAAAGTTCTTTTTTGTGTGCGTCAGCGACCTGACTGATTATGTGAAGTGCTTGAATCATAGCCGGGTGTAGTTGGTCATATAAAGAAGCAACCTTTTCATTATTACGATCTGTTGCAAGGAGGTATTGTGCTAAATCATTGCTGCCTACGGAAATAAAATCAACAAGTGGCAGGGCATGGTTAAGTTGATAAATAATAGAAGGGACTTCAATCATAATACCAATTTTAGGAAGTTTAATGGCCAGTCCTTCTTCAATGATTTCTTGATGTGCTTGCTGGATCAGTTTGATGGCATCTTGAATTTCACTAATTTCTGTCACCATAGGCAGCAAAATTTTTAGGTTTTGAAATTTTTGACTGGCTTTAAGCATTGCTCGAATTTGAGTTAAAAATAAATTTTGTTGATCGAGCATCATGCGAATGCCTCGCCAGCCGAGTGCTGGATTTTCTTCTTTAATGTCAAAATAAGGAAGGGCTTTATCTGCACCCACATCTAAAACGCGAAGTGTGACATCATCGTCTGGGAAAGCATGTAAAAATTGCGTATAAATAATACGTTGCTCTTCTTCACTAGGGAATTTTTCTCGTGTCATGAAAGGGATTTCAGTACGGTAAAGGCCAATCCCTTCTGCTTTATTTTCAAGGGTGATATCTAAATCAGCAACAAGCCCAACATTGGACTGGAGCTTGATGTGTCTTGAATCGGTAGTAATACTCGGCAAATCCAATATTTCTTTAAGTTGGGAGAGTTTTTCTTCTTCTCTTTCTAGTAAGCGTTGATAAGCCTTAATTAAGCCCTTTCCTGGGTTAACATACATTTTACCTGTGTAGGCATCGACGATGACCTCTTTACCGTCAAGATAGCTGATAGGTAGAGACTGAATACCAATAATAAAAGGTATCCCGATTGCGCGAGCAAGAATGGCAACATGAGAGTTGGCGGTGCCCCGTTCTGAGACAATTGCTTTTAGCCGACCTTTAGGGACATCAGCAAACATTGAAGGTGTAATTTCTTGAGCAATAAGGATGGTTTGCATGGGGTAATTGCGGGCAGCAGGCGTCTTTTTTTGTAATTGTAATAAAAGGCGTTTGGCAATATCTTGTAAGTCACTTGACCGTTCTCTTAGGTAAGGGTCATCCATATTTTGGAATAATGACACTTGTTTTTTAATGATGTTTTTAATTGCGGTTTGTATCCAGATGCCGGATTCCATTTGATCAATAATGGCTTGGTAGAATCGATTACTCATAATGATCTGAGAATAGGCATCGAAGAGCGCAGACTCTTCTTTGGTGGCAATGCTTTCAATGCGGTCAGCCATTTCTTGGAGGTCAAGTTTGACGATTTCTACCGCTTCTTTAAATAATTTAACTTCATCATCTGATTGTGTCTTTTTATCAGGAATACTATTTAAGTCAAAAATATTATGGCGTGTAAAAACCTTGCCAGTGGTGGCGCCACTTGTCAGTCCTTTTCCTTCAAAGGTCACGACTTTATTATAGGGTTTTGCTTCTTCTATTTTTTCGCTGACATCATCTTTCTTAAGTGCGTGCTCTAAAGGTTCAGAAAGATTAGTGCAAAGTGTGGTGAGGGCCGCTTGAGTGCTTTCATTAATAGCGCTGATTTTTTCTTGCTGTAAAACAATGACGCCAATAACATGACTTTTATGAATGATTGGCGCACCAAAGAAACTGTATAGCTTTCTTTTAATAAAAGACTTCAAAATTGTATTTTGTGGGTGCTTGTAAAGATTATTGATTAAGAGAGCTTCTTTCTTTTGGACAATGGTACCAATGGTGTCAGTGTCTACATTGATATGAATTAAACCGCCCAAGAGGGGGGTGAGTGTTGTGGCATCTAGATTATAGAGGTTTTCTTTTTCTAAGGTAAAAATACTACAGGCATAGACATCTAGCTTTTGTTGGATACTGTGGCTT
Organism: uncultured Gammaproteobacteria bacterium; assembly: GCA_963974985.1. Lineage (GTDB taxonomy): Bacteria > Pseudomonadota > Gammaproteobacteria > Francisellales > Francisellaceae > CAUZSH01. The sequence continues at coordinate 7,644 of CAXBFV010000006.1, forward strand.
AGTTCTTTAACAATTTCTGATAACGCATTATGCGTTTGAAAAATGTTAAGTTGCTGCTGCCAAGATGTCATGACTTTATTTTACCTCTACAGTTACTTTTTCCAGGATTTAAAAATCGGGAAAAATTGTTCCATTGCTTTTTTGTATACGGGTTTCTTAAATGAGACGACATGATTGATGGGGTGCCAGTAATGTACCCAGCGCCAATGATCAAATTCAGGTTTATTGGTGGCTTTGAAATTGATGCTGGAATCGTCAGATTTTAATTTAAGCAAGAACCATTTTTGTTTTTGGCCAATACATAAAGGAAAGCTTCTCCGAATCAAAAATCGAGGTAAGCGATAACGTAACCAGGCACGCGTGCAGGCTAGGATTTCAACATCATGAGGTTTCAAGCCAACTTCTTCATGGAGCTCTCTATACATAGCCTCTATCGCTGTTTCACCAGGATTAAGACCACCTTGAGGGAATTGCCATGATTTTTGTCTTATTCGTTTACCCCAAAAAATTTTCCCATGTTCATTCATAATCACTATCGCTACATTTGCACGATAGCCTTCTTTGTCAATCACACTTTCTACCAAAGGTGTGCATAATACTATTATTAAGCATAGCGTAGTTTTATGCTAAATACTGTGTAGATCGTTGTAAAAAATTGGGTTTTAAATTTAGGAAGTGTTTGTGCTAAAAGCTGTGTGACATTGTAAGTTGATGGTTTTATATGCTATATTTTTTGAATGGAATTTTTAATCTACAGCAATTTTAATTAATCATAATAGATAGGAGTCGTATAATAATGTCGGATAAAAAAGCATTTTTCGAAATGGTAGAAGAGCATGCAGTGGAGTTTGTAGACTTACGTTTTACAGATACGCATGGTAAAGAGCAGCATCTTACTATTCCTACCCGTGAAGCGGGTGAAGATTTTTTTGAAGAAGGCAAAATGTTTGATGGCTCTTCTATTGAAGGTTGGAAAGGGATTAATGAATCCGATATGGTGCTAATGCCTGATGCTTCAAGTGCTGTTTTAGACCCATTTTTTGAAAGCCCAACCCTTAACATCCGTTGTGATATTTTAGAGCCGGCAACGATGATGGGCTATAGCCGTGATCCTCGTTCGGTCGCAAAACGTGCGGAAGAATATTTACGTTCAACAGGGATTGCTGATACGTGTTATTTTGGGCCAGAACCTGAATTCTTTATTTTTGATGATGTCCGTTGGGATGTGCAAATGAAAGGGTGCTCTTATGAAATTAATTCAGAGGAAGCCGCTTGGTCTTCAAATCTTAAATTTGAAGGTGGGAACATGGGACATCGCCCTGGTGTGAAAGGCGGATATTTTCCTGTTCCGCCAGTAGACTCATTACATGAAATTCGTGCTGAAATGTGTCACGTTCTAGAAGAAATTGGACAACAAGTTGAAGTGCATCATCATGAAGTAGCCACAGCAGGTCAATGTGAGATTGGTGTGAAGTTTAATACGCTGACTCGTAAAGCCGATGAAGTTCAAGAAATGAAATATGTGCTTCATAATGTGGCGCATAATTTTGGTAAAACAGTAACCTTTATGCCAAAACCTATTGTAGGTGATAATGGTTCAGGGATGCATGTTCATATGTCTTTATCTAAAGATGGTGAAAATATGTTTGCTGGTGATGAATATGCGGGTCTTTCAGAGAATGCATTATTCTATATTGGTGGAATCATTAAGCATGCTAAGGCCTTAAATGCTTTTGCAAATCCTTCAACAAATAGCTACAAGCGTTTAGTGCCAGGTTTTGAGGCGCCAGTATTGTTGGCTTATTCTGCACGTAACCGTTCAGCCTCTATTCGTATTCCTTACACCATGAGTGATAAAGGGCGCCGCATTGAAGTTCGTTTTGGTGATCCAACGGCGAATCCATATTTAATGTTCTCAGCAATGTTATTGGCAGGGCTTGATGGGATTCAAAATAAAATTCATCCAGGTGATGCAATGGATAAAAACTTGTATGATTTACCACCTGAAGAGCTTGAAGATATTCCAACGGTTGCTGCTTCTTTAGAGGAAGCGCTAGCATCATTAGATCAAGATCGTGATTTCTTGAAAGTGGGCGGTGTTTTCACAGATGATATGATTGATGCCTTTATTGATCTTAAGATGGAGCAGGTACAACGTTTAAATATGGCACCACATCCGGTTGAATTTGAGATGTATTATTCCTGCTAGTAAACGGCGTTTTTCTATGAATCGCATCGTTATTTAGAAATACTTTGATGCTCGTTTACTAGGATGTAAACTCCGCGTCTCAGTTTTCTAAATGCCTCGACCTTCAAAAAAACACTTGTTTACTGCTTTAATCAAAAAATGAGCATTACATCCAAAAAATGGGGAGAGGTTAGCGGAAATGTCGTTAACCTTTATTCCATTACAGAAGGGCAAACGACCCTTGTTGTTTCTAATTACGGTGCGTTAATTCAATCACTCTTTATCCCCAATAAACTAGGTGAATCTCAAGATATTGTTTTGGGTTTTGATGACTTAGCTGCTTACCAGGCAGATACTATTCATATGGGAGTGACGCCGGCTATTTTTGTGAATCGAATTCGAAATGGTGCTTTTAATCTTAATGGCAAGAAAGTACAACTGCAATGTAATGGAAAGCCTTATTCCCAACACGCAGGCCAGATCAATAAGTTAGTTTGGAAAGCTGAAGTAATAGAAAATACAAATGGCTCAGGCGTCAAATTTTTGTTGATCGTAGAAAACGGTTTTGAAGGCTTTCCTGGACCCATTTATTTTACGGTTACTTATTTTTTAGATAAAAGTGAATTGTTCTACATTCAGTATAATGTTATTTCAGATCAAGATACGGTTATTAATCTTACGAATCATGCGTACTTTAATTTAGGGGGAGAAGATATTTTATCCCATGAATTAAAAATCAAGAGCGATGTAATTTTAAAAACAGATGAAGATATTTTACCAACAGGCGAGCTTTCTTATTTCGAGGAAGTGTCACCTTTTAATTTTCAAAGGCTCAAGAAAATTGGTAAAGATATTGACCAAGAGAATTCTGTATTAAACATAGCACAAGGTTATGACGTAAGTTATGTGGTTGATCAATGTATGCCAGTTGCTGTTTTCAATCCTTTGACAAGCAAAGAGGAGCAGGTATCTTTTGCAGTAGAAACATTTTCAGAGCAATCAGGTGTGCGATTGCAATTATTTACCAGTCAGTCGATTGTACATTTTTATTCTGGAAACTCTATGGATGGTGCGGTGGGCAAAAAGAAACGCAAACATTTGCCTAGAATAGGGTTTTGTTTAGAAACCCAGGCTTACGCAGATGCACCTAATCAACCTCACTTTCCTTCGACTATTTTAAAAAAAGGAGAGAGGTTTTCTGAATTAAGTGTTTATAAATTTTCCCTAGGTTAAGCTTGCGCCCGTTTCCCAAAAATATCTGTGCCAATACGCACCATGGTGCTGCCTTCTTTGATCGCAGCTTCAAGATCGCCACTCATGCCCATAGAAAGTGTATCCATGTCTAGATTTAATGTTTGATTGAGGTGGTTAAAGTGTGTTTTTAAACGCCTAAAATTTTCACACTGTAGGTCAAAATCTTGAGTCGCTTCAGGGATACACATAAGGCCACGGAGCTTTAAGAGGGGTAGTTGTTCTATTGTTTGAATCAATTGAATTAAAGTTTGGCTGTCATTAATATCTATACCTGCTTTGTCTGGCTCGTGATTAATGTTTATTTGTAGACAAATATTAAGAGGTGTTAAATTTTCTGGGCGTTGGCGATTAAGACGTTCGGCAATTTTGCTGTTTGAGATGGTATGTACCCATGCAAAGTTTTCAGCAATAGATTTAGTTTTATTTGATTGAATGGCACCAATGAAATGCCAAGCAATATCTTGTGGGAGGGCCTCAATCTTTGGTAGTGTATCTTGGAGATAATTTTCACCAAAACTCCGAATACCATTTTCATAAGCAGCCTTAAGGTCAGAGATGGGCTTGGTCTTTGATACTGCAAGTAATTGAACCTCACCTTGTTCGCGCTGATATTGATTTGAATAAGACTCTATTTTTTTAAGAACATGGATAAGATTATTTTTAATGATCGTGTGAGTTTCAAAAGACATGCTAAACTTTAAGGGTGTTTAATTTTTGATAGAGATTAGTTTACATGGATATCACAGAAATTTTAACATTTTGCGTTAATCAAGGTGCTTCTGATTTACATTTGTCAGCGGGTTTACCACCTTTGATTCGGATCGATGGCGATGTGCGTAAGATAGACATGCCAATTTTAGAGCACAAGCAAGTGTTTGAATTAATCTATGATGTGATGAGCGATAAACAAAGAAAGGAATATGAATCTGATTTAGAGCTGGATTTTTCTTTTGAAATTCCAGGTGTGTCGCGTTTTAGGGTGAATGCCTTTAATCAAAATAGAGGGGCTGCAGCTGTTTTCCGAACCATTCCTGCAGATGTCTTAACCTTAGAGCAAATTAAAGCACCTGATATTTTTAAGGATTTAATAGAAAAACCAAAGGGTTTGGTTTTAGTAACTGGACCAACGGGTTCTGGTAAAAGCACCACGCTTGCGGCAATGTTAGATCATTTAAACAAAACCCATTATGGGCATTTATTAACCATTGAAGATCCGATTGAGTTTGTGCATCAAAGCAAGAAATGTTTGATTAACCAACGAGAAGTACATCGTGATACCCATAGTTTTGCAGCATCTTTGCGTTCAGCTTTGCGTGAAGA
>CAXBFV010000007.1:0-12350 GCA_963974985.1 uncultured Gammaproteobacteria bacterium
TTGACACCTCAACTTCAGCGTGCAGTATTGTGTTGGAGGTGGAAGGTAAAGTAACTGCTTTTCATGAAATTGTGCCCCGTAAACATAATGAGTTGATTTTGCCTGAAATTGATAGGTTACTGAAAGATGCTAATATCAAAGTTTCTGATTTAGATTATTTGAGTTATGGCGTAGGCCCTGGAAGTTTTGTGGGCGTGCGTTTGGCTGCCGCCGTTACACAAGGTTTAGCTTTTGCAAATAATATTCCTGTTGTGCCTTTTTCGAGCATGCATGCTTATGCAGTATCAGTTTATAGCAAAACAAAAGTCCAAAATATCTCGATAGTGATAGACGCAAAAATGAATGATTTATACGTTGGAGATTACGTTCTCTGTGGAGATTCTGGCTTGTTTGAAATTATAAAAGAAGATTCTGTTAAGGTAGAAGACTTTAAGATTAATCCTTCTGCGGATCTTTATGCGGGGGATGGTTGCAAATTAGTTGAAGAGGCGCTGGTAGAAAAGCATGTTAATGAAACAGAATTCTTTCCTGTTGCAAAACTAATGCTGCCTTATATTAAGCAGGGTATTTCAAATAAAGCTTATAAGAATGCCATAGACGCGCAACCGGTATATTTGCAAGGCACGAAAAACTGGAAGAAGTTGGGAGCATAGGATGTTAGGAAATTATTTTTTTGGTGAAATGATGGGCACCATGTTCATGATTCTTTTTGGAGGCGGTGCCGTAGCCGGTGTCTTACTAAAGAAATCAAAGGCAGAAGCAAGTGGTTGGATTGTAATTACAGCAGGCTGGGGTTTTGCGGTCATGATTGGTATTTTTGTGGCGATGTCTGTAGGTTCGCCTCAAGGAGATATTAACCCAGTGATCACTTTAATGAAGTACGGCTTAGGGACGTATACTTCTTTTGTACACGTGATATGGATTATTTGCGCTCAGATTATCGGTGGCTTTTTAGGCGGGGTTTTAGTGTGGCTAATGTATTTGCCGCATTGGAAAATAACAGAAGAAAAACGGTTTAAACTATTAGTATTTTCTACCTCACCTGAAATTCGACATGCACCTTCAAACTTTATTTGTGAAATGCTGGCCACAGCCGCTCTGATAATCATTGCGGGCTCTTTGATTGAATATGCTGGAACCTATCACTTTTCAGATGGATCCTTACCCTATATTTTTGGATTTGTGGTCTGGGGGATTGGCTTATCTTTAGGAGGCCCTACAGGGTATGCGATTAACCCAGCTCGAGATTTAGGGCCACGTATTGCCCATGCTATATTGCCGATTGCAGGTAAGGGTTCTTCGGAGTGGCAATATGCTTGGATTCCAGTTTGTGCGCCAATTGCTGGGCTAATAATTGGTTTTGTATTCATTAAGGTTTTTATTAGCATTTAACTTTTCGAGAGGTTTTTGTTCTTCCTGCCAATTATTAACCCACATCTCAGTGGCACCTGCAACCGCTGCAGGGATGGTAAAGATATTGATGATAGGAATCATCATAAAAAGTAACGTCATACTACCAAAGGAAAGCGAGAGTGTTTTATTTTCATGTAAGGTTTTTTTCAACGCGGCAAAACTTTGATGGTTATTATCAAAAGGATAATCAATATACTGAATGGCTTGCACCCAAGCACCAAAAACCAGCCACATGATAGGGGTTGCAAGATTCAAGAGAGGAATAAAACTACAAACTAAAATTAAAAAGATCCACGGCAGGTAGTAAGCAATTTTCTTCATTTCGCGCGCTAAAGACTCTGGGATGAGTTTGATCATTTTCCAGGTTGAAATTTCTGGTGGTTTTGTTTGAGAAAGTTTGGCTTGGATATGTTCTGAAAGCATGCCATAAAAAGGCGAGCCGAGTACCACGGCAATAACGCCATAACAGTAGACCGTAATAACGACCATGCAAATTAAATAGAGAAGATAAAATAAATAACTGAGCCACTGCAACCAGCTGGGTACCGCATGTTGAAACCAAGTAATTAAACTATCCGTAAGCTGAAAGCCCCCGTACCAAAGCCCAATAAAAAGCAGGGTATTTAAAATTAATGGGCCAATAATATAACGTCTAGTCTTTGGTGCAAAAATAAGCTTAAAACCATTTAGAAGGTATTGCGCACCAGAAGTGGAGTTTTTGAGTGAGGACACCTATTGCTCCAATCCTTTCTCAAGTCGGATAAGTTCTTTCAGACCATTATAAAGTGTGGTGATGCAGTCTACTTCAGTAAGGCCTAGTCTGCGTTTATTGGAAATATCCCAAACACCGCTTTCAGCTTTTGAATGTTCACCATGAGTGCCACGTAAAGAGAGCTGTAGCTTTTCACATGCTTCCTTAAGTCCGTTAGATTTTTCAAGCTGTGGCAGCTTAATATGAACACTTGCACGTAAAGAAGTCCCAAGGTTTGTGGGGCAGCTTGAAATATACCCAAGATGCTCATCAAATTGAAAAGTAAGGTTTTTTTCCAATTTTTGAATACCTTGAACCAGGCGCTTAAACACTTTTAATATATCGCCACCTTCTTGCATGGAAATGATGCGAAGTTGATCTTCTTCGTTAACCCAAACTAAAAAGCGTTTATTCTCAGAATGGAAAATGCCTCGGTTATTTGGCCAATTACGATTGACGCCTGCAGACTCTAGAAAACGATCCCCTTTTTTAAATAAAAAGTGATCCTCAATAAGTTGATCTCTGTCCTTATCAGATAAATCACTTAATGGGTAATACTGCCCAGCGTGTTCATTATCTAGTTGATTTAATGCGGTAAGAATTTCAGATTCAACAAAGGCGCGAGCAAAGGTAGCTATGGCTGGCGGAAGTGCATACCCTTTAATATTACGACCTACGCGAATGCGTGTTGAAATAATATATTTTCTTTTTGGGTCGAGAAGAGGAAGTTCACCTAATTGTTCATAATCTAGGTTTTTAGAGTGCTTCTCATCTAATTTATACTGATGATAGTCTTCAATAATGGGGTCAAACAATGGCGAAAAAGTATGGTAACAGTTCTTATCACCAGCATATACGCCAATAGCGCCATCAGGATTTTCTTCTCCTGAGCGGATAATATCTTCTAGTGTGAAGCCACATTCGCAGCTAGTATTTTGAAGTTGTTCTTTAAGTTCTGGCGTAAGGTATTGCTTAAGCAGCATAGTGATTGAAATCCTTGTTTAATTTCTTGTTTAATCTAAATGGTGGATATTTCCTGGATTATAAAAATGTTGGTGAAACATGAAACATTTTCTCTACGGAGTGCACATCTTTGGGATTGCTAATACAAAGTATAATACGATCATTTGCTTCAACCAAGATATCATCATGTGCAATCATAGTTTGGTTACCTTTAATAATTGCGCCAATTACAACAGATTTTGGGATGCTTAACTCGCCTAATGTTTTGCCAATGAGAACAGAACTTTCAGCATCACCATGAACAACAGCTTCCAGCGCTTCACAAGCACCATTATATAAAGAATAAATATTGATCATGTCGCCACGGCGCAAGTAAGTTAAAATAACACCAATCGTAATTCTTTGTGGTGAAAGGGCTCTGTCAATGGTGTGTCCATCATCAATCAATGTCGCGTAGCTCATGCTATTTACAAGTGCGATTGTACTTTTGGCACCCATTCGTTTTGCAAGCATGGCTGACATGATATTAGCTTCATCATCATTGGTAACGGCACAAAACAAATCGGTCTCATGAATACTTTCAGTTTCTAAAAGGTCCGTATCTGAGGCATCTCCTGCAAGTACAATAGTATTGCTGAGCGCTTCAGCTGCTTTATGACAAGTATGGGTATCTCTTTCAATGAGTTTGGTGGTGAAGTTATTTTCAAGTGTTTTCGCAAGAGATGTGCCAATATGGCCGCCTCCTGCAATAATAATGCGTTTAACCTGCTGTTGAGCGGGCTGAAACTCTGCCAAAATTGTTTGTAAATGATTGCGCTCAGAGATAAAGAAAACATCATCATGGGCTTTGAATTTAACATCTGGGGTAACCGCAATGGGTTGTCGGTGGCGATATATTGCAACAATGCGGGCATCAATATCAGGTAAGTCCTGACGGAATTCTCTCACTTGCATATCGATGAGAGGTGAATTTGGGTGAACAGAGACGCCAGCCATTTGCATGCGACCATCAGCAAAGTCAACAACCTGAAAACTCCCAGGATGTTCTACGAGTCTGACTAAGCGAGTGGTAACCAGGTCAGCAGGGTTGATAATTAAATCAATAGGGATATGGTCTTGATCAAAAATTTGTGGGAATTTGCTATAGCTTTTATTCCGTAAGCGCGCCATTTTTGTGGGCGTTTTAAATAAGCTATAGGCAATTTGGCAGGCAACAATATTGACTTCATCATTATTGCTCACCGCAATAAGCATATCGGCATCACTGGCGCCGGCATCTGAAAGAATATGTGGGTAAGCGCCTGAGCCGCATATCGTTTTAATATCAAATTTATTTTGAAGGTTGCTCAGCTTTTCAGAGTTGGTGTCAATTAAGCAAACATCATGTTCACTCTGAAGATTTTTAGCAAGAGAGGCGCCTACTTGTCCTGCACCAATAATAATTACATTCATATTAGTTACTCCGTACGAGGTACTCAGATTTTTTTATCTTTGTTTATTATAGTTAATTTTTAAGTGTCCCCGACATAATTTGAAAAGCCTTAAGCTCAAATAAGTGGAGGGCTGCAAAAAGGTGATCAAAAATATCACTCTGGATATTCTCATAGCGCACCCAATTTGTATCGTTAGTGAAAATATAAATTTCTAAAGGCAATCCATATTGTGTCGGTTGAAGTTGGCGAATTAGGAACGTTAGCTCTTGAGATATATTTGGGTTATTGCGGAGATAGTTATCAATGTAAGCTCTGAATAATCCAATGTTTGTCAAACTTCTGCCATTAACAGGTGTGGAACAGTCAATTTTTCTATCTAGATTTGATTTGTCAATTTCAACTTTTTTTTGTTCAATATAGGTTTTGAGATATTGAAGTTTTGAAAGTTTTTTGAGTAGGTTGTCACCACAAAACTTAATCGTATCAATATCCAAATTGATGGCACGTTTAATTCTTCGACCGCCTTTTTCCTGCATGCCGCGCCAGTTCTGGACACCGCTGCTGATGAGTGAATAGGTTGGTACTGTGGTAATGGTTTGATCAAAGTTTCGAATCTTAACGGTATTAATGGAGACATCGATGACATCACCATCTGCTTGATAAGAGGGCATGCTAATCCAATCACCGACGCGCACCATATCATAGGTAGAAACTTGAACGCTTGCAACAAAACCTAAGATGGTGTCTTTAAATACCAACATAAGAATGGCTGAAGCGGCACCTAGACCTGTAAAAAAGAGCCAAGGAGATTTATTGAGCACGATGGCAATAATTAAGATGGCAGCAACGGCCCATAGCAAAATACGTGCAAGCTGCAAGTAGCCTTTTATAGAAGGCTGCTGAGGGGTTTTTTTAAGTTGGTAGTACGCGTGAAATGCATTGGTCAGTGACATGAAAAACCAAATGGCTGCCAGTACAATATAAACCATTGAGGCGGTTCTAATAACATGGATAAGCGTGTCCATCCATTTATATGATCCATCGGCAATTAAGGGGATCAATAAATAAATGGCTAATGCGGGGCTTAAATGTGATAGCCGTTGGAAGACATTAAATTTAATCAGTATCTTTCCCCAGCGACTGCGAGTTTTTGTCATCGCTTTTCTAACAATGTGCATAATGTAAGTTTTAGCCACAAAATTAACGAGCCAAGCAAAGATAATAATGCCGAGCACTAAGGTGATTTCAGCTAATATTTTGGAGTACTCTTGTGGCAGCTGAAGCGTGGTATAGAAGTGAGTAATAAGCTGAAGCATATTTAAGATTCTTTGCTGAGTTTAATGTGGTCACCTTCAATAGAAACCTTACGTGATTTGTATAAAGATCCAATTGCTTTTTTAAACGTTCCTTTGCTTACATGAAATGTTTTTTTAATCATCTCAGGTGAGCTTTTGTCTGTGATATACATGATGCCATCATGAGTCTGTAAATAATCTAAGACTTTTTGAGAAAGCGGGTCAATTTGCTTATAACTTTGTTTTTGTAGCCATAGATCAATTTTACCATCATCTCTGATTTGTTTAATGAACCCTGTGACGCGATCCCCAATTGTGAGTGTTTTAAAAATTTCACTATCATAAAGCATACCCAAGCATTCTTCATTTATGATGGCGCGAAATCCCATTTCTGTTTTGCGTTCAATAATAAGTTTAACTTCTTGTCCTGCTTCAAGCTCAGAGCTGGTTTCATCTAAAAACTCTTCAAGGAGGGCGGATGCAGCAATTCTGGAGCTTTCTTCATCGACAAATACACGAACCAGGTAGGTTTTACCCACTTCCATGCGATGACGTTTTTCAGCATAAGGCATTAAGAGGTCTTTCGGCAGGCCCCAATCAAAAAAAGTACCTACTGGATTACTGTCTATGACTTTTAGCATGGCAAAATCACCTGCAAAAGCATGAGGCTTTGTAGTGGTGGCAATCAGCTTGTCATTAGAGTCATGATAAATAAATACGGTAACCGGGTCATCAATAGAGACGCCTTCAGGGACCTGTTTCTTAGGGAGTAAGATTTCGCCTAGATTCTCACCATCTAGATAAACACCAAAATCAACTTCTTTGCTGACGGTAAGGAGGTTCATTTTACCAATTTGTGCCACGTTAGATTCCTTAAGTTATATTGTTTAAAATCCTTCTAAAACAAACTGATCACGGTATCCATGAAAAAAGATAAAATGGATCCTCCGGTCAAGCCGTAGGATGACAAAATATTTCAGTGTTATTTTTTACAAAGGCTTTAGTATAGATAGTCCTAAAAATATTGGCGTTAGCCTATCATATTCATGCGGAAAGATGTAAATAAATCAAAATAATAAACAGTAGATTAGTGAGATTATGCGCTTCTTGATCTACTCCTAATGACCACCAATACCATTTATTTTTAACGCCTAATTCATATTTAAGCGTAGCGCGTGCCTTAATACGATCAATTAAGCCGTGCAAAAGAATATCGGCGAGGAATAGCCACCATAAATCTGGTGCAAAAATGAGAGTGATGATGAGGGTACCTAGTCCATGAATGAAGGCATGAGAAAGTAGAGCTGCGTAGCCCCCTTTATTTCCTGGGAGACCTTTGCTGACCGCCATCCAATGGCTTTGCAAAAACCAATCGCAGAGTAGGTGTTTGAAGCGAAAGCAGAGATACAGTATTACCAGAGTTGTAAGGGTCATGTTAGCTTTTAAATAAAGGGCGCTTGTTCTTAAGCATAAGGCAGGTTTTAGGAACATGCAATTTTGAACTGAAATGTCAGCCTTGGCCTGGAGAAAAAATATCAATTAAGTCATTAAGATACCGTTGCCCAAATAGGCTTGGATAAATTCGACCTTTTTCTTGTTTGAGCATGTTTTTTTCAATAGCCAGATCAATTTGAGGCTGTATTGTTTGAATAGGTAAGCCTGTATAGTTCTCAAATTGATTAATTTTGAAGCCGTCATTTAAGCGAAGGGCGTTCAACATAAATTCATAAGGCAAATCTTGATGCATAATGCCTTCCATTCCTCGGATAAAGTCAGGTTTGGAAAGATAACGTTCAGGGTGACGATATTTCCAAATGCGTGTAATGATGCCGGTTTTAATATCAGTTAATTTTCCATGAGCGCCGGCTCCAATGCCAATGTAATCACCGAATTGCCAATAGTTGAGATTATGTTGTGCGCGTGTCTCTATGGATTTACTATAAGCTGAAACCTCATACTGATTAAAGCCGGCGCTTGCTATAAGTTGTTTGCCTTCTGTTTCAATATCAAAAAGTGCATCTTCATCTGGAAGCGCAGGTGGATTGTTATGAAATGGCGTATTAGGTTCAAGTGTTAATTGATACCATGAAAGATGAGTGGGTTTGAAATTTATGGCTGATTGGAGGTCAAATAACGCATCTTCTAGATTCTGATTTGGAAGGCCATGCATTAAGTCAATATTGAAATTATTAAAACCGGCTTGGGTAAGCAGGTTAATCGACTGCTCAACTTGGGTATCATTATGTATTCTTCCTAGAGCTTTAAGTTTGTCGTTTTGAAAACTTTGTACGCCTAAAGAGACACGATTGATGCCCATATTTTTATAGTCAAGAAAATTCCCATGCTCAATGGTGCCTGGATTGGCCTCAATGGTGATTTCAACTTTTTCTGAGAGCTTAATGTTTTTAAAAATATATTCGAAAAGACGGGCCATTTCTTTGGTTGGAAAAGCTGAAGGAGTGCCTCCACCCATAAAAATAGAGATGATCTCACGACCTTGTATGTCAGGTAAGTGAGACTCTAAATCCTGGATTAACGCATCCGTATATTCTTTTCCGGGAATGGTGTTTTGGATGGTGTGGGAGTTAAAGTCACAATAAGGACATTTTTTAACGCACCATGGGAAATGGATGTAAAGGCTAAGAGGAGGGAGTTTTAGCATTTTTAACTACTTATAAAAACATAGAGTTTGTATGTCAGCTCAATTTTGATGTGTCAGGCTACTGTGAGTCAAGTACTTGCAAAACATCACGAAGCTATTTATTTCTGCCATTATTTTCAGCTAAAGAGCTGGATACCTGTCTTCGCAGGTATGGCGACTTTATTTGATACGAATAATTAATACATCGCAATGCGCGCGCTGTAACACGCCATTTGCAGTAGAACCAATAAAACGCTCTACACCATGACGACCGTGACTGCCAATAATTACGATGTCGCAATTAATTTCTTTAGCAAGCTCAACAATCTTACGTTTTGGCGAACCATGAAGTAGGTGGTAATCAGCATCAAGATCAATCTTAGCTTCAAGCGCTTTTAATTTGCGCATGTTGTCATCTTCTAGGTGATCTTCTAGATCTGCAATAGAAGGGACGCCTGAAGCCATATAGTAAGGGATGTTTGGTAAAACATTGATAACGCTTAAACGTGCGTCATTTCGTTTTGCAAGGGCTACGGCTTGGTTGATAACTTCTTGGTTATCTTGATGAAGATCAGTTGCAAGAAGGATGTGTTTGTATGCATACATGGTGAATTACCTATTCTTTTATATGAAATATATTTATTGCCGATAAGTATATAGATAGGGCTTGAATGATGCTAGTTTTAAGAAGTATTTTATTGATAAACTTCACATTTTGCCTGGCCATAAGCATTTTTGTGGCAGTTTTTACCGCAAACGACTTTATCCCAAGCACCGACCATACAGCTGTAATGCCTGCTTTTACCGCAGGAAACTTGGAAGGGTGTCTCTACACAGCCATAGCCGCATTCAGCGCCTACGCCAAACTTGGCCACACATTCTTCATCTGGGCGTTGTGCGCAAATGCCTAGATTGCCGCTTTGCTTGCAATGATAGCCACATGATTTTTGACCATATACGTTGATGCATCTCCAAGGTTGATTTTTTTCAGGGTGGTTTTTGTGATGGTTTACATTAATGTTAATGTTTTCTTGTTTGGGTTTGTTTTTAAGACCAAACTGATAGCCTGAAATATATGAGTCATTAATCATATTCTGTTGTTTAGAGGGCATATTAATAAAGTTGCATGAATTGTTAGCGGCATAATTCGTTTGCATAGGCTGGCTTCGAGTTGCATTATTCATCCCTGTTGCATAAGCCGCGCTGTGCGTGCAATTTGTTTCAGCGTTTTGTCTTCTATCTTGAGCTTGTTGTTGGGCAGCCTCTTGCTCCATTTGTTCAAGTTGGGCGCAGCCTGTTAGAAAAGAGGTTGTAAGAATTAGGCAAATAAATAACATTTTTTTCATAATTTTAAACAGTGATTAAAATAAATGATTAAATCAAAGATTAGTCTAAGATTTTTGAAAGTCAAAGGGCAAAATATTAATTCATTCCTGGACCCTGCAAGGGTGAAGCTATAGAATAATGCCACTTTATTAAATTCTGTTGTTTTCTATGCGTCAAAATATTAAAAAAGTGCTTTTGCTGGGCTCAGGTGGTATACGCATTTCTCAGGCGGGTGAGTTTGACTATTCAGGTTCTCAAGCTATTAAGGCGCTAAAAGAAGAAGGGATCAAAGTTATCCTGGTAAACCCTAATATCGCTACAATTCAGACCGATCCTGAAATGGCGGATGAGGTTTATTTTGAACCTCTTGACCTGCCTCACGTGACTAAAATTATTGAGAAAGAAAAACCAGATGCGATTTTATTAGGGTTTGGCGGGCAGACGGCACTTAACTTAGGTTTGAAACTTGAAGAAAAAGGCGTGCTGGCACTACATAATGTTAAAGTATTAGGGAGTAGTGTTCAGACCATTCGAGAAGCTGAAGATCGGGGTCTTTTTAAAAACAAGCTTGAAGAAATCGGTGTGCATAGCGCCAGAAGTTTTGTGGCAACAAATGTTACAGAAGCCTTAAGTTGCGCTGAAAAAATTGGTTACCCATTGATGATGCGTTCTGGCTTTTCATTGGGCGGTCTAGGTTCAGGTGTTGTGTATTCAAAAGAAGAATTGGAAATGCGCGCAATAGAGGTGTTTCATGCTGCCCCTCAAATTTTAATTGAAGAGTGCTTGTTAGGTTGGAATGAGTTCGAGTATGAGATCGTAAGAGACTCAACAGGTAATGTGCTGACCGTCTGTAATATGGAAAACTTTGACCCTATGGGCATCCATACGGGCGAAAGTATTGTGGTGTCGCCGTCTCAATCATTAAATAACGAGGAATATCATCGCTTACGTAAAGTCGCGATTGATGTAGCTAATCATTTTGAAATTATTGGTGAGTGTAATATTCAGTATGCGTTTAATCTTGAAACATCAGAATATCGAGTGATTGAAATTAATCCGAGACTTTCAAGATCAAGTGCTTTGGCTTCTAAAGCTACGGGTTATCCGCTTGCGTTTATTGCGACCAAGTTGTGTTTGGGTTATAAACTTCACGAGTTGGAAAACTCAGTAACTAAAAAAACCTGTGCTTTTTTTGAACCGGCTTTAGATTATATTGTGGTGAAAATCCCAAGATGGGATACGCATAAACTTAAGAAAGCAGAGCGCTTTATTGGCACTGAAATGAAGTCGGTTGGCGAAGTTATGGCGATTGGGCGTTCATTCCCTGAAAGCCTGCAGAAAGCAATTGGAATGTTAAATATTGGGGCTGCTGATATTGCCGATTACCCGCATGAGATTCTAAATATAAAAGAAGAGATAGAGCGTGCGACAGATCGCCGTATTTTTGCTTTATATCGATATTTTGTGGAAGGGGGCTCTATTGAAGAAGCCTATCAAATGTCGAAAATTGATCGATGGTTTTTGAATCATGTTAAAACTATTGCGGACATGGAAAACACCTTGCGTCAGTCAGACAATATGCCTGCTGGCCTACTTAAAGAAGCCAAGAAACTTGGATTTTCAGATAAGAGTATTGCGCGCTTCCGAGAAATGGACGCTAAAGCGCTCCGTGCTTGGCGTATTGCACATGGTATTGTGCCCTTTGTGAAGCAGATTGATACACTGGCGGGTGAGTTTGAAACGGAAACAAATTATTTATATCTGACCTATCACGGTACAGAGCATGATGTATTACCATCGGTTGAGGCTGCAACATTAGTTATCGGTTCGGGGCCCTATAGTATTGGGTCTTCTGTTGAGTTTGATTGGTGTGGCGTGACCACGGCGCATACGCTTAAAAAGTTAGGTGAATCACCGATTATTATTAATTCTAATCCTGAAACGGTCTCAACCGATTATGATGAATCCGATCGCCTTTACTTTGAGCAATTAACCCTAGAGAGAGTTCAAGATATTGCGGATTTTGAAAATCTAAAAGGAATTATTGTCTCTGTAGGTGGCCAGATTGCAAATAATTTAGTGATGCCTTTATCCGCTGAAGGGTACAAAATATTAGGCACAACGCCTGATAATATTAACCGCGCTGAAAATAGAGCAATTTTTTCTGAACTCCTAAATGGTATTGAGGTTGATCAGCCTGCTTGGCAGTCTGTGAGTACACTTGAGAAGGCTAAAGAGTTTGCTGAAGAAGTGGGTTACCCAATATTGGTGCGTCCTTCATATGTATTGTCGGGTGCGGCAATGAATGTTATTGGCTCAGAAGGTGAGTTAGAAAAGTATCTCTTGGAGGCAGCCTTGGTTTCGCCTGAGCACCCAGTGGTTATTTCTGATTTCATTAAGAATGCAAAAGAATTAGAAATGGATGGTGTCGCAGAAAATGGTAAAATTGCAATTTATGCCATTTCTGAACATATTGAAAACGCAGGAGTGCATTCTGGCGATGCCACGATTGTTTTGCCGCCTCAGCG
>CAXBFV010000008.1:0-11639 GCA_963974985.1 uncultured Gammaproteobacteria bacterium
TATTGGTGGAACAGATTTTGATATTACACCAGAAAATAAAAATCGTTTAATAGAGGAAGGAAAAGAGGGGGTGCATAAACACTTCTCTTGGAGATTGGGGCGAGATGGGTTAAGGTTCCCCCAATAAATTAATATTACTATATTTTAAAGAGACGCAAATGATTGAAAAACCTAAAAAACTAGTGGATGGCGAGAAGCTACAAAAGATTTTGGCAGCGTACGGCCTAGGCTCTAGAAGGGAGATGGAGACTTGGCTGACAGCGGGTCGCATTTCAGTTAATGGTAAAATATCTAAATTGGGCGATCGTGCGGATCGCTCTGATCGAATCCTTGTAGATGGTAAAGCGTTAGAGCGTAAAGGTATGGCGATGACGCGCCCCAGAATCGTTGCTTATCATAAACCAGAAGGCGAGGTTTGTACCCGTAAGGACCCTGAGGGGCGCAAAACTGTATTTGATGCATTGCCCCGTATGACTAAAGGGCGCTGGATTATGGTGGGACGTTTGGATATCAATACATCTGGTTTGCTGTTATTTACTACGGATGGTGAGTTGGCAAATCGTTTGATGCATCCATCTTATGAAGTTGAGAGAGAATATGCCGTTAGAGTTTTTGGTGAGGTGACCGATGAGGCGCTTGAAAATTTGCGTCAAGGTGTCGCGCTAGAAGATGGCGTCTCTAAATTTAATAAAATTACTTTTGGTGGTGGGGAAGGTTTGAATACTTGGTATCATGTGATACTCCGAGAAGGCAAAAATAGAGAGGTTCGTCGCTTGTGGGAATCTCAAGGCCTTCAAGTAAGTCGATTGACAAGGGTGAGGTATTCATATCTCTGGTTGCCTAGAACATTAAGTGCAGGCAAGGCTTATGAGTATTCTCCTGATGATGTGAATGGCGTTCGACAGCATATGGGTATGAAACGTTTCTTCTTTCCAAAGGCATTGTTAGATAAAAAAAGACGTAAGATTTAGATATTTATTTTTAAACTATAAATCTTGAAGGATAAATGTAATAAGCATTGCTGTTTCTGAAGCGTCCTCCCGCTACTTGATCGCGGGATCCATTTTACTTATATAATGATTTAAACAGAGGCCTTTTTTAGACAAGCCTCTATTTGGTTTTTAACCTGCTCCACACTTTGTAAGCCATCTATCTTTGTATAGTGGGGTTGGTTTTCACTGCCTTGAATGTTTTCTCTATAATAGTTAATCAAAGGAGAAGTGGTGTCATGAAAAACTTTAAGTCGTTTTGATACAGTTTCTTTTGTGTCATCATCTCTTTGAATGAGTGTTTCACCTGTCAGATCATCTAGGCCTGGGCTTTTGGGAGGGTGGTTGTCAACATGATAAATCCTGCCTGACTCTAAATGTACTCTGCGGCCAGTAATTCTATTAATAATGGCTTCATCAGGGACAGATATTTCAATAATGTGATCTATTTTAACATTAGCGCTTCTGAGCGCTTCGGCTTGTCCAATGGTTCTTGGAAAGCCGTCTAGTAGAAAGCCATTTCTACAATCATCTTCGATAAGTCTTTCTTTGATAATTTTAATCATTAACTCATCGGGCACCAATTCACCTTTATCTAAAATTGTTTTTAAAGGCTGGCTAGAAGGAGAGTCTGAATTGATCGTAGCGCGTAGTATATCGCCTGTTGAAATCTGAGGGATATTTGCTGACTGTTCTATGTATTTGGCTTGTGTGCCTTTTCCGGCACCCGGAGGGCCAATTAAAATAATATTCATTAAAGTTCTCTCCAAATTCTGAGATGAAGTACTTTCAATATCTTTATTATGTCAGAAATTATGGTTTAGGGCATACGGGTGTTATTAGATATAAGATAAAATCACTTTTTTTTGGCAAGTTTCTTGTAAATTTAAAAGGCAATTCTATACTCAAGGTAGATGATCAAACCCAGTAAATAAAAGGACTCCTATGAAAAGCATGTATAAAAATATTAGAAAATATGGATCTAAAGCAGTGTCAATTGGAATACTCTTCCCTGCGTTATCTGCAGTTGCCTTTGCAGCAGAAGCAGATCAGGGTATGCCATGGGTGGGCCCACTTCAAAAAATTACAGCCTCTATTTCAGGTCCTGTAGCGCAAGCTGCCGGTGTGATCTGTATTGTGATTGCAGGTCTTGGTATTGCTTTTGGTGAAAGTGGTGGTGGAACTAGAAAACTTTTTCAAGTGGTAATGGGTCTTGCGATTGCTTTTACAGCAGCAAGCATTGTTTCAAAATTATTTGGTGCGAGCTCAGGCGTTATATTTTAAATGTCGACCCCTGGTTTCGTAGTCAAAATTCATAACTCTTTAACCACACCGATTCTAAGTGCGGGTGTGCCAAGGCAGTTTATGACCATTAATGGTACATTGGTGGCAGCTATTACTTTTGGGATGCAGTCACTATATGGCATTCCGATCGGCCTTGTGCTGCACTTTTCAATGGCAATGATGACTAAAAAAGACCCCAGTTTTTTTCAGGCAGTTTTACGGCATATTAAGCAAAAAAATTATTACGATGTATAGAGCAATGTATGTTTAATTTAAGTGAGTACCGAAGTAAGGCAGACCGATTAACTGATTTATTGCCTTGGGCGGCACTTGTGGCGCCAGGAGTTGTTTTAAATAAGGATGGCTCCTTCCAGCAAACAATTAGTTTTAGAGGGCCGGACTTAGAGTCTTCGACAGAATCTCAATTGGTTTCAGCAACGGCTCGACTTAATAATGCTTTAAAACGCTTAACCTCAGGTTGGGCGGTATATGTTGAGGCGAGAAGGAAACCCGCTGATAATTATCCTGCTGATAACCATTTTGAAGATCCTATTACTTGGTTGATTGATGCTGAAAGACGAGATTTGTTCGAAAGAGCTAAGGAAAATTATGAAAGTAGTTATTACTTAACTTTTCAATATTTGCCGCCAAAAGAATCTGTTTCAAAGGTTTCTGGAATATTTGTTAAGAAAGATAAGGAAACAGAGGTCTCAGGTGGGACCTATAAAAAATTATTGAATTATTTTACGGCAACCGTGAATCAGCTTTTTGATATCATGAAGGATTTTATGTATGAGGTGGATTTCTTAAATGATGAAGAGACGCTTACTTATTTGCATAGTTGTATTTCAGACAAACATCATAAAGTTAAAGTGCCGGACGTCCCAAGTTATCTTGATGGGGTGCTTGCTGATACGCCGCTATTAGGGGGTCTTGAGCCAAAACTTGGCACAAAGTACTTGAAAACAATTTCCATTCTTGGTTTTCCAACAACTTCTGTCCCTGCTATTTTGGATAGTTTAAATCACTTGCCTATAGAGTATCGCTGGGTAACAAGGTTTTTACCTTTAGATAAGACGGATGCTGAAAAAATTCTAAAAACTTATAAACGCCAATGGTTTGCTAAGCGTAAAGGCATGATGACAATGCTAAAAGAAACCATGGCAAAAAGTGAAAGTGCGATGGTCGATAGTGCTGCTATGCAAAAGTCTGTAGATTCGGATGAAGCGCTTCAAGAGTTATCTGAAGACCATGTTTCTTTCGGGTATTACACTGCGACGATAACAGTTTGGGATGAAGACAAAGAATCTGTTTATGAAAAACAGAGAGAAATTGAGCGCGTTATTAATGGTTTAGGGTTTGTGACCATTACTGAAACCGTTAATGCGGTTGAGGCATGGCTTTCTTCTTTGCCAGGACATGCCAATGCGAATGTTAGAACACCTTTAATGCACAGTTTAAACCTTTCGCATTTATTACCTTTTTCTGCAGTATGGGCGGGCCCTGAACGTAACAAACATTTGAAAGCGCCACCATTACTTTATGCGCGCACATCAGGGAACACCCCATTTAGACTTTCAAACCATATTGAAGATGTGGGTCATCAAATGATCTTGGGGCCAACAGGTGCGGGTAAATCTGTGCTTCTTAATTTGATGGCTGCACAATTTTCAAGATATAAGCATTCTCAAGTATTTGTGTTTGATAAAGGTGGAAGCTTTTATGCCTTAACAGCAGGTGTGGGTGGGCATTATTATGAAGTGGGTAATACTGGAAGTTCGGGTTTGGTCTTCCAGCCGCTTTCTGGTATTGATGTGATGAGTGAGCGTGTGTGGGCCCATGACTGGACCATGGGTTTGTTTGTTAATGAAAATATTGAGATGACCCCTGAAATCCGAGACATGATTTGGGGTGGGCTGAATAACTTAGCGGAAATGCCAAAAGAGCAAAGAACACTTACGGGATTAAAATCATTTATTCAAGATAAAAGATTGAGAATGGCCTTAGATAATTACACTTTAGGTGGGCCTTATGGTGAAATTCTAGATTGTGATGAAGAACATTTTGACTCAAGTGATTGGCAGTGTTTCGAAATGGAAGAACTTATGTCGACACCTACGATTATCGCACCGGTCTTATCCTATATTTTCCATGTGTTGGAAAAACGTTTTGATGGTCGTCCAACGCTGATGATTTTAGATGAGGCTTGGTTGTTTTTAGATCATCCAATGTTTGCGTCAAAAATTAAAGAATGGCTTAAGACCCTTAGAAAATATAATGTCTCCGTTATTTTTGCAACGCAATCTGTTGCAGATGCTTTGGATTCACCTTTAGTCTCAGCTTTAAATGAATCTTGTCCATCACGTATATTTTTACCAAATGATAGGGCAAATGAACCAACTGTTGCGGAGGGCTATGAAAGTCTTGGTTTAAACGGCAGGCAAATTCAGATTTTAAGTCATGCTGTCCCTAAGCGTCAGTATTATTTTCAGTCCCATAAAGGGAACTGTTTGTTTGAGTTAGGTTTGGGTCCTGTGGCACTCGCTTTTTGCGCCGCTAGTCGTCCAGAAGATAAAAAAGCAGTTCGAGAAATTATTGAGGCGAGTGGTAAAGATAAGAAAAAGTACATTAAGAAGTACTTGAAGCACATGGATCTTGAGTGGGCTTATGATGTTTTAAATGAACATTATTGGGGAGAGGAAAGCGAATGACGCCAACTAACTTTCCTTTTGGTCAGGAGATTAAATCCTATAATACGGGAGAAATGGTTACGCCTTATCAAAAGCAGGGCCAATTTCTAGACAAGCCAGTAGGTGAGTTTTTACATAATGCTTATTTGTGGCGTTTGGGTTTTATTATTGCGAGTTGCGCGAGCTTGTTTTTGTTATTTATTTTTATTTTACAGTTAAATAGTTCACCTTTTACAACCTATGTGTTGAGTGTGACTAAAAGTGGATTTTTGAAACAAGCCTCCGTTCTTGAGAATAGTTATAATATTCCAGCTAAATCCTATGAGAAATTTTTAATGAAAGGCTTTATAGGTGCTTTACAGCAAGGGATGCCAAATAAGGCTGAAAAAACCTGGTATTTGAATTTTGTATCACCAAAGGCTAAGGCGCATATTGCTGAGAACTTTTCTATTCATGATGCAAATGAGAAAACTTTTAAATTGCATCGTTTCCAAATTGATAATGCAAATTATTTTAAGGGTGTTCTGACTTACGATAATGAGGCAGGCTTTATTCGTAGGTTCAATATTACCGGACGTGTTAGGCATGCAACGCCGCAGACACATGAGTTGGTGATGTTAAATCCTCTTGGTTTTTATTTATATGATATTAATTTTTTACCAGTTTCACTTGATCCTAAATTCAGAAAAAAGGTTTATAAATGAGTAAAGAAGCGCAAAAAGAAACACTAACTAACTACCAGCAAGCCTATGAAGAATGGGATCAGCGCATTGGTTCAGCAAAAGTTCAAGCTAGAAATTGGCGCTTGGCGTGTTTACTAAGTGTTGCCGTTTCAATTTTATTGATTATTTGCATCTTAATGCAACTTAATACTCAGCAACGATATGTTTATGTTGCAGAGGTTAAACCTCAGGAAAGTGTTGTTAATATTCGCCCAGTAACAAAGGCTTATATTCCGAGTGTTGCTCAAAAAGAAGCCTTTATTGGAGGCTTTATTAAAAACATTATGTCCATTCCTTTAGATCCTGTGGTGCTCAGAAATAGTTGGTTGGAGGCTTTTCAGTTTATTTCTTCCAAGGCGAAGATACAGTTGAATCAGTTTGCACAAGACTATAAGGCTTTTTCAAGCATTGGGACCTTAACGAAGAGTGTTAATATCGTAAATATTAATGCAGTAGGAAATAATAGTTATGACTTCACGTGGTCAGTAAGAACAATTAATAAAGATGGTAAAACAATAGATATTACGCTTTATAGTGGTATTTTCACATTGGTAGAAGATATCCCGCCACAAACTTTACAAGAGATGCTTGTGAATCCATTAGGTTTAAGAATTGGTTACTTTTCATTTAATAAAAAAGGGTCGAGTCAATGAGTAAAATATTAATAAATACATTTAAAACAGGTTTAGTGCTTTCTGTTGCCGCTGCATTAGCTGGCTGTGCAAATATGGGTGGTGGTTCAAAAAGTCATTATGTTAAGGCGAAGAATATCTCGCAGGTGCAAACGAGAGTTATAAGGGAATATGTTCCCGTTCCGGTTCCAGGGCAGCTAATGCCAGTTCCTCCTGAAAAATCAATGAAGAGCTTAAGTGGTGCGCTTGGGTCGCCTAAAGCGACATTTAAAAGTAGAGAAGCTGCAGTAAAGCATGCGAATGAACAAGCGATGCAGTATCCGGATCAAAATGATTTTTTTAATGCCATGATGACCTATGGTTACATGCCAGGTGCGGTATATACTATTTATACGGCGCCACTTAAAATTACGGATGTGGTGTTAGAGAAAGGTGAAAAATTAATTTCTCAAGCAGCGGGAGATACTTTACGTTGGCAGATTGCCCAAACTTATAGTGGTGAGGGAGATACATTGCAGCAGCATATTTTGGTTAAGCCTAATAAGCCTAATCTTGAAAATAGTGTGATTGTCACTACAAATAAGCGTACTTATCACTTGATTTTTAAATCAACGGATGGTGACTCTTATATGGTGTCTGTGAAATGGAACTATCCTATGGACATGGTACAAACCTTTAGTGGGACTTTACCAAGTTCAACAGGAAGTGGAGGTAGTGCATTAGCGAGTTCTGATAACCCTTCTTCGGGCGATCAATGCCCATCTTTTGAAATCAACCAAATGAATTTTGATTATGATTGGAAAATGCATGAAGGTAAGCAGCCTGACTGGGCGCCGCAACAAATTTTCTCTGTGGGTCGTCAAACCTTTATTAAATTCCCACAAAATTTCATGAAGAATAATAACCATATGCCGATACTTGAGGTAGCCAGTGATAATGAAAAGCATCCTTATGCGACAATGGTAAACTGGAGATTTCAGTGTGGTTATATTATTGCGGACAGTATTTTAGATAGAGCAAGACTTTTGTCTGGGGTTGAGTCTAAAGGTAATAAAGTTGTGATCCAAATTACAAAAAAATAATGGCGTAATGTTATGAGTGATTCAAATAATGAGCAAAAAAAGTTTTCGGTTCAAGGCAAAAAGCCTAAAGCATTCGAGCTGAACAAAAAACTTATTGCAACAGTGGGTGCTATTTTAGGTATTGCAGTTATTTTTGCGTTCTTATTTTCAATTAATACAGGTCCTGAGCAGCAGCATTCGACAAGCTCTTCTGTCAAAGGACCATCTGTAAATCAGAAAACGGATAAATCAGCAGTTGATAAGCTTCCAAGTGGTTATCAAGATAAGGATCAAATTGATAAAATGCTAGGACTTAATAAAAAGCCTAAGGTTGTAGAGAAGGTGCCGCTTGAAATTGAACAGCGGCTTCAGGCGATGAGAGAGCAGCAGTCGAGACTTCAGTCTGAGTTAAGTAGGCTTAGAGATAATAAACAGCCAGAAGAACCTATAATGAGACAGCCAGAAGAGCCATCAGAAAATTTAACGCCAATGGATCGTGAAGCAATGTCAGCGGCAATTTTTTTCCCAGGTGGGGCGCCTAGACCTATTCCTCAAAGTGATAAGAAAAAAACAACTGTGAATCAAGATGGTCGTACTGTAGACGTAATTGATACTGCTCAAGAAGAAAAGCTTAAATTCATGAGTGGAAAAGTTAATAAAGATGTGACGAACCAAAATACGATTCAAAATCCGATTTCAAAGTATACGATTTTTGCAGGGAGCGCTGTTCCTGGAATACTAAAAACAAAATTAGTTTCAAGCACCCCAGGTTCAATAGTTGCCATTGTGAGTCAAGATGTTTACGACACCGTGACAGGCCAATATTTATTGATTCCCAAAGGCAGTACCTTATTGGGGACCTATAACTCAAAAGTAAGTTACGGCGACTACCAGCTTCAAGCTAAATTTATTCGTCTTATCCGCCCTGATGGAAGCTCAATTATTCTGCCAAACCAGGTGGGTGTCGATGGTAAAGGAGTTTCTGGATTTGAAGATGAGGTGGATAATCATTGGGGGCAGTTAATTGGAGCTGCGGCTTTAACAACAGTCTTTAATATTCCAGCAGTTGCTGCTCAGTATGCGCAAAATCAAGCTCAGCAATTTAATGGGAATGGTTTCAATACGCCAAGTGCAAGCTCAACCTTTAGCAATGCAGCCTTACAGGGACTAGGACAAAGCGCCTCACAAATAGGGAATAAGCTAACCAGTCGTGCAATGAACATTAATCCTACTATTACAATTAATGATGGGTATCAGTTTTCTATTTTAATTACAAAAGACTTAATTTTACCACCTTATGATCGTAAAATGAGTAGATAAAAATGAAAAGATATCTAGCCTGTTTGTCATTCGTTATTTTTTTATTTTTAGGGGCTTCGTTATATGCCTATGGTAATGACTCCTCAAATCTTTCAGGTGATTCTAATAATTCTTCTAACGTGTCTACTAACACGAATAGCTCAACACAAAATACCGGCAATGCGCAGTTATTAGATAAAATAAATAAAGAAACACAGAAAGGTCTTAAAGTTTTCAAGAATGTGGTGAAAAGTCAAAATAGCTCAAAAACAGATTTTTTTGCTAATGTAGGGAAAAACCCAACAGCGGCAGAGTTTGAAGGGAAAAGTGGTACGGATACTATTTTAGAACAAACCTTTAAGTTTAAAGATCCAAATCAATAAGGAATAAAGCGAATGGCAGATGCTAGTACAGCGTTATTGGGTGCAAAGCTTTTAAATAACATTCATACCAGTTTTATTGACAAGCTTATGGCGTCTTTACATTTGGTTCAAGGGTATGCCAGTACACTACTTTATTCTTTAATCATTATTGAGTTGGTTGTTTTCGGCTTGATTTGGGCAATGAAAGGGGACAATGCTTTTGGGCTCTTAATCATTAAGATTCTAAAAATTGGCATATTCATTTCCTTTATAGACCCTGGTAAAATCTGGGAATTGGGTTTTAAGTCGGGTACATCCATGATGAAGCTATCTGTTGAGTACGGAACCTTAAACATAGGAATGTCATTACTTTATTTGATTTTAGGCTTTGGGACTTTACTTTTATTTGCAGCAATTGGTGCGCAAATTATTTTAGTAGTGGCTTTATTTTATATTACGGCACTGTTGGTTTTGCTTTTAGCGCCATTTGGAATTTTGAAACCGGTAGAAGGCTTTTTCTTTCGTTCTGTTCAAGCACTCATTCAGGCAGGGGTTCGAGTTTTTGCAGTATTGATTATTGGTTTAATTGCTTTTGCTATTTGGAAGACATTGAAAGTTGATACGGTATCTGCATCAACAGATCTTGAAAAACCATTGGCTTTATTTTTTACGACTTTTGTATTTATGATTATTTTTTATAAGCTTCCACCTATTTTGGCGCAGGCAGTTGGAAAAATTGGTGGTAATCTTTTTGAAGGAATGGGTGAGAGCGGTGGTTCGAGTGTTTCTGTTTCTCCTCAAGCACCAGCGGCTATGGCACCAGCGGTGGCTCAAGTGAGTGCTGCTGCGAATATCACCGGAGGTGGCGGCGGTATGGTTATGGGAGGCGGAAGTGTTACCGCTGCTGCAGCTAATATTAATATGTCAGGTGGCGGCGGAGGTGGTGGCTCCGGAGGTGGTGCGCCCGCAGCAACCAATGTTTCAATATCCGGTGGTGGTTTAGCTGGCGGCGGTCTTGCTGGTGGTGGAAAATCAAAAGGTATGAATAAAGCCTCAAATATAAATCAAAGTATTTCAAATAAAACTTTGAGTAAGTTAAAAAAATCGACTTAATTATTTTATAGATGATTTTTGAAACGAAAATTAAAATGGCTCTGAAGTATATTTTATTTGTTTTATTAGGCTTGCTAATATTTTATGGCGGCATTTTTTTTCTACAGGGAAAAGGGTTTCAGTTTTCTTATCAGCAGGCAAAAAGCATGCCTGAGGGTATTTATTTTATTTATCCTACTTCTCGATATTTAGATGGGCAGAATATTCTTTTTTGGCCAAATAAAGCATCAGAAAAACATATGATAAAGCGAGGTTATATCAGACAAAAGACGCCCTTGTTGAAACAAATTGTGGGAATCAATGGAGATAAAGTCTGCATAAAAGATCACAAGCTTTATATTGATGGGGCTGTATTAGGGCCTGTTTACCAAGAAGATAGGAAAGGGCGGCCACTTGAACAACTTCAAATATGTCGTAACCTTAACGTAAATGAATTTTTTGTAATGGGAGTGAGTAGTCCAAAGTCATATGACAGTCGTTACTATGGCATGATTACTAAAAGTCAAATAATTGGGAAGGCAAAGCTATTATGGTCTCGGTAAATAATATTGTTAAAAATAGAAAATTAACCATGCTGGAGACCGCTTTTGGTCCAGATTTGATGCATTACCTTTTAGATAAAGATACGGTAGAGGTCATGGTGAATCCTGACGGTCGCTTGCACTATGAAAAAATTGGTGTGGGAAAAGTTGCTTCTGATATTTACTTGCCTGCTGAGCAAACTGAGAATATCGTAAAACTTGTTGCGTCTTATAAAAATGGTGTGGCAGATGAAAGTATTCCTGAAGTGGCAGCTGAGCTTCCTTTTGAGGGTGCGCGTTTTCAAGGTTGGTTGCCACCCGTTGTGGAGCAAGCTTGTTTTTCCATTCGACGAAGAGCGATTGCTATTTTCACTTTAGAGCAATATGTGGAACAAGGCGCTTTAACGCAAACACAATGTGATTTGTTAATCAAAGCGGTTGAAGAACGTAAAAATATTATTGTAGTGGGTGGAACAGGTTCGGGTAAGACCACTTTTTCAAATGCTTTATTGGATGTTTTGACTGGCACGGATGATCGTATTTTAGTGATTGAGGATCTTCCCGAGCTTCAAGTCAGAGTGGATGATTTGGTGACCATGACCACAACGAGCCATGTTTCTATGCGTGATCTTGTGAAGGGCTCATTAAGAATGCGACCAGATCGGATTATTATTGGGGAGGTGCGTGATGGCGCGGCCCTTGATTTACTTAAGGCCTGGAATACAGGTCATCCAGGAGGGGTGTGTACCATTCATGCAAATAGTGTGGAGTCTGTACCTTATCGTTTAGAAGATTTAATTCAAGAGGCGGTTGTAACGGTGCCTCGAAGTCTTATTTTACAATCTATTGATTTGATTGTTTTTATCTCCAGAGATAAGGCGGGTAAGCGTAAAATAACAGACATTTCAGAGCTTAAAGGTTACGAAAATGGAGAATATATCTTAGAAGCCTATAGTTAAATCTAAG
>CAXBFV010000009.1:0-11190 GCA_963974985.1 uncultured Gammaproteobacteria bacterium
ATCAGCTGCCGTCATTTCTAATAGTTCTTTTTCTGATATGGGGTTGCTCATTATTTTGTTCAATCTTTGGGAATTTGGTTGAGCATTCTAGTTTCTAAAGTAAGCATTGTATAGACTTATATCTTGTAATATTTGCTTTAATCAAAAGCAAATATTACCGGTTTTGTATAGAGCGTGGTTGCTACAAAAAGTGTACCTTTGTCATATTGGTCTTCCCTTGTTCTGGAGCGCACTTTTTTAACTAATTCAGCTTCAATCTGTTTAGGTGTTTTTTTAATCAAGAGTTAAATGCTTTCTTTTTGTATTTATCATAATATAGTGGCAAAAAATTTTGATTCCATAACCTTCTATCAATCAACGTAAGACTTGGATTCAAGATAGCCTTAAATTCAGAGCCCATAACTTGTCTGTTAAAAGTGAGTCAGGTCAGTTTGATTAGAGGATCATAGGTCTTTTATCTGTATGCAAAGTTATGCAAAATATAGAAGTATTAATTTTTAGGTGTTATTGACACCAAGAATGTATTTGTGTACTGTTTTACAAGTACATGGAGCATGTTATGAATGAAGTAACAAATAATCCTTCTGGTAAAGTAGGCTGGGATAAATTAATTAAAACATTATCAGGTCTAAGTAATGAGTTGGATATGGCGAATGTATGTGATTTTTTATTCACACATGAAGAGCGTGAGCAGTTGGGTAAAAGAATGCTATTAACCCAGGCATTAATTAACCCGCAAAAGTCTCAGCGTGATATTGCTAAGGAAATAGGGGTGAGTATTTGCACGGTGACAAGGTGCTCAAATGCTTTAAAATCCTGTAATGATAAAATTAAAACAGTTTTAAAATAATTAGAAAACATAATAGAGTTGGATTAACGATGATTGAGGTAATAAGTTCAAGTAAAAAATTAGAAGCTCATTTTGATAGTTTTGCGCTATTTGAGTCTTTAAAAAATAAATATTCAGATGACGAATTGTTTCTCTTGGAGTCACTCTCTGGGCCAAATAAAGATGTCAGCAAATCGGTGATTGGCTTTAATCCAATTTTTGGTGTTGAATTTCATGTGAAGAAGTTCAAATTAAAAGGCTCTGAACGTATTAAACATAAAGTAGATATGCGTTTGAAATCAGAAGATTGGATTGAGTCTCTAAATGCATTTGAGTATCAGCTTTTAGATGCAAAGGACATGTGGAAAGTTTTAAGGTTGATGGAATCTTTATTTGATGTTCAATATGAAGGTGCTCAAAAAGATATCGCTTTTGGGTATTTTGGTTATATTGGCTATGATGCGATTCATGCAATTGAGGAAATTCCTTACACCATAAAAGATGATAAAAATATTCCAATATTAAATTTTAATATTTACCAAGGAATGTTCAATATCGATTTGGAAAAGCGTGAGACCTTTCTAACCATCAACACATCAGATGATTTTGATTCTAACGATACCTATTCAGAGATGGTGGGAATGTTGGAGGCACCTGTAGTGGAAAGCTCCAAGTCAGGCGATTTAGATGTGAGTGTTTCAGAAAAAATAAATTCAATTAAAGATTCAATTACTAAAAAAGAGTATTTAGCGCTTGTTGATAAAGCGATGGGGCATATTGAATTGGGTGATATCTACCAAATTCAACTAGGACATGAGATTAAAATTAATTCTGATATTGAACCTTATGCGGTATATAAGCGTTTGAGATCTTTGAATCCGTCACCTTATATGTATTATACGGCATTAAGCTCACAGCACATTATCGGTGCCAGTCCAGAACTATTTCTTCGTCTAGACAAAGATGACAATATCACCATGAGACCTATTGCGGGAACGGTTAAAATTGGTGCCACACCAGAAGAAAATAAAATATTACAGCAGAACCTTTTGAATGATGAAAAAGAACGTGCTGAGCATATTATGTTGGTGGATCTATGTCGGAATGATGTGGGGCGAGTCTGCAAAAAAGACACCTTAGAAGTTGATGAGTTAATGATTATTGAGCAGTATTCTCATGTCTCTCATATTGTCTCAAATGTCATTGGGAAAAAAGATGAGAAGTATGACAAATACGATGTGATCTCAGCAACTTTTCCGGCGGGAACTATGACCGGAGCACCTAAGGTCAGAGCCATGGAAATTATCGAAGATTTTGAAAATACTCGAAGAGGGATCTATGCAGGTCTGCTTGGGTTTATAGGGTTTAATGGAATTGTTGAAACAGCTTTGTGTATTCGCACTGCAACCTATCAAGATAATGTATACACAATTAGAGCTTCTGGCGGTGTGGTGAGTGACTCCACGCCTGTTGGTGAATGGAATGAGAGTATTAGTAAACTAAGTGCCACATATTTTGCAATAACAGATAAAGAGTTAAGAAATGAAAATTTTATTAATTGATGCCTACGACAGTTTTGTTCATATAATTTATCAATATTTACTGACGCTTGACGCCGAAGTTGATGTCATTAGAAATGATAAAATCAATGATGATTTAATCAAAGCGGGTAACTATGATCTATTGATTTTAGGTCCAGGACCGGGTCACCCTCAGGACAGCGGTTACCTAGAGATAATCAATAGTTTTAAAGGTAAAATTCCAATTTTCGGAATTTGTTTGGGTATGCAGGCAATCGTTATGGCTTTCGGTGGTGAAGTGGTGAAGTCTAGCCATATTATGCATGGCAAAACGAGCTTGATTTCACATGATGAAAAGGGACTATTTAAAAATTTAAAAAACCCTATGGAGGTGGCCAGATACCATTCTTTAATTGCAAAGCAATCGAGCTTTCCATCATCAGCGCTTCAGGTCATATCAACCGCCAATGATGACGGTCATATCATGGCTCTTAAACATAAAGATTTGCCTATTCAGGGCGTGCAATTTCATCCAGAAAGTATCATCACAAAAGATGGTGCTTCAATATTTAAAAATTTATTTGATTTATTCTAAAATTAGAGAAGTATCTTTCAACACATCTCTTTTAACTTACTTAAATTCAATATATTTATAGTTTTATTATTAAGCGTCAGAATATGCTCATCTTCTAATTGATGAATAGTGCGGCTGATGGTTTCTGCAGCTAGATCAAGATAATTTGCAATATCCTGTCTTTTCATGCTTAAGGTGAACTCAGTTGCTGAAAAGCCTCGAAGACTGTAATGGTCTGATATTTTATTAATAAGACTACATAAACGTTGTTTGGCATTAAGATGGTGGTTGAAACTATTATATTGTTGATTAAGTTGATGACTTAGAGTTTTCAGAAAGTAATGGTTAAATTTAGGGACTTTACTTAATAAAGACATCATGGAACTTAAGTCATAAGCGCACACAGTGGTTTGTTCAATAGCAATGGCATTAACCTTGTGATGTTGATCGTTAAAAGCATCTAGCCCTAGGAAATCTCCGGCTAAGAAAAACTGTAGAATTTTGCCATTTTGATTGGTGATTTTTACACTGCCATTACGTATGGCATAAAGTGCATTGGTCTTCTCGTTTTCTTGGTAAAGCGCCTCACCTTTTTGGATGACTTTCGTAGAAGATAAAACGTCAGAGAATTGTTTTTTTTCTTGCGTATCAAGTTCTAAATCGTGGCAAAGATCTTTTAATGCGCAGGTTTTACAAGTGAGAGAGTGGGTTAATGACATGCAATTGTTTTTCATCAATATGAATTGTAGGAAATTATATCTCATATGGGTTTTTGAAATAAGGATTGTCTGACATATGTCAAAAAAATATAAATAGATTTAAAAATTAATGATTTAGCTTAGATTCTAGAATTAAATTAATTAAAAAATAGAATATACTCCCCGGCGAAATCTTTTGTACATTTAAAATAGGAGTTTTAATATGTTACCTTCATTATTTTCGGTGGAGATGGCGCGATTACAATTTACATTTGTCGCCATGTTTCATTTCATCTTTGTGCCTTTGACCTTAGGGTTGACGTGGGTGATATTCACCATGGAACTGATGTATGTCAGAACAGGCAAGCAAGTCTACAAGGATATGACAAAATTTTGGGGGAAACTATTAGGGATTAACTTTGCTGTAGGGGTGCTTTCAGGACTCACGATGGAGTTCACCTTCGGTTTAAATTGGGCTTATTACTCTCAGTTTGTAGGCGATATTTTTGGAACACCTTTAGCAATTGAAGGCTTGGTCGCCTTTATGCTTGAGTCTGCCTTTGTGGGAATCTTCTTTTTTGGTTGGAATAAGCTTTCTAAGCGCCAACATTTAGCCTCAACTTTTTGCTTAGCAATTGGTTCAAGTATGTCAGCTTTACTTATTCTTGTGGCCAATGGTTTTATGCAAGTGCCTACAGGCGGACATTTTGTATGGGAAACCATGCGTATGCAAACCAGTAGTCTTTATGATCTCTTTATGAATCCGATTGCGCAAATTGGATTTGCCCATACGGTGATTGCGGGTTACACCACAGCCGCCGTTTTTGTAATTGGAATCAGTGCATTTTATCTACTCAAGAAGCGTGATGTGGGTTTTGCAAAGCGTTCAATGGCAATTGGTCTTGGGTTTGGTTTGGTCGCTTCTTTAATGGTTATGTTTATGGGGGATCAGCAAGGTTTAAATGCTTACCATAACCAGCCTCTAAAACTTGCGGCAATTGAAGCAGAGTGGGATACACAGCCTGCACCGGCTAATTTTAATGCCATTGCTTTTCCTGATCAAAAAGAGCAAAGAAATTTGGCGTCAATTCAAATTCCAGATGTGTTGGGTTTATTGGTGACACATTCTTTAGATGCTCAGGTTTATGGCATTAATGATATCTTGTATAAAGGCTATGAAACGAGCGCTGGGGTTAAAGTGCCTGCAATGACGACTCAGATTGCACGTGGGGCGCTTGCTTATGATGCCATGATGAAAATGCGTGAAGGGAATAAATCTCCAGCAGTTTTGGCAGTATTTAATAAATACAAAAGTGATATCGGGTTTGGCATGTTACTCGAGCGTTATGTGCCACAAGGAAAACCTTTAGCTTCTGCAACTTCGAAACAAATTCGTCAAGCAGCGACAGATTCTGTTCCTGATGTAGCATCTATCTTCTGGACCTTTAGAATTATGGTCTTGATGGGGGTTATGATTTTCATCATGATTGTCCTTGGATTGGTGCTTGCTATGCGTGGCACACTTTGGAATAAGCGTTGGGTTTTGCGAGGGATGCTATACATGATTCCTGCACCATGGATTGCTTGTTTGTGTGGTTGGTTTGTGACAGAACACGGTCGCCAGCCATGGACGGTTTATAACGTTCTGCCAACCACATTGAGTGCTTCAACGCTTAATGCATGGGATATTCTGGCTACGTTAATTATGTTTATATTGTTTTATGCCTTACTTATTAGTGTAGAGATGTTTTTAATGTTTAAGTTTGCGCGTTTAGGCCCAAGTGCTTTGCATACAAATCGTTATCATTTTGAAAAAGGCGATGACGCAGATAAATTAGGAGATAAATAAGATGATGGATTTATTTGGAGTATTGCAGTTACTGAGCTGGCTTGCCGTAGGGACTGTTCTCTTTATTTTGATGGCGACCATGGGATTTGATTTTGGTGCTGGTATGTTGGCGCGTTTCGTCGGTAAAACTGATAATGAACGTCGCGCGATTATTAATGTTGTGGCGCCAACATGGGATGGTAATCAAGTTTGGTTGGTTATTGCCGGGGCTTGTTTGTTTGCGATTTGGCCGCGTTTATATGCCGCTTCATTTTCAGGCATGTACTTTGGCGTTTTAATCGTGCTTTGGGCTTTATTTTTACGTCCAGTCGCTTTTGAATATCGTTCAAAAATTGCAACGGCAAAGTGGCGTGGCTTTTGGGATTGGATGCTTTTTATTGGTAGCTTAGTTCCAATTTTGGTTTTAGGGGTTGTGATTGGAAATCTATTTTTAGGGATGCCTTTTCAGTTTGATCCTGAAACATTAAGATTTTTCTACGGTGCGCAGGGCGTTACGGGTTCTGAGCCTGCACTGTGGTCTCTCATCATGCTTTTGACACCTTTCGCTTTATTGTTTGGTGTTTTCGCAGTGATTATGTCTTTAATGCATGGTGCGGCATATTGTGCGATGCGTACAGATGGCGTGTTGCACAAACGCTTTATGAAGATTAAGAAAGTATGTGCGGTTATTTTTATTGTGCTTTTTGCATTAGCCGGTATTTGGTTATGCTTTATTTCTGGATTTCATTGGTTGCCAAGTTCAGCAATCAGTAGTTTTTCAGACTCTGTTAATCATCCCTTAAATGGTTCAGTTGTGACCCTAACAACAGGCGGTTGGCTATCTAACTATGCGCTTTATCCTTGGATGATTGTTGCACCTGTTCTAGGTTTCTTGGGTGCTATTATGGTAATTCTATTGGGTAATAAAGGAAAATCAACGGGTGCTTTCTGTGCGAGTTTGGTGGCGCTATTTGGTGCGGTCTTCACAATGGGCTTTAGTTTATTTCAATTTTTAATGCCTTCAACTTTATCGCCAGATCAAAGCTTAACGGTTTGGAATTCAACAAGTTCACAGCTTTCTTTGGCTGGGATCCTGATTGTTGTTTTAATTATGGTGCCGGTCATTTTTGCTTACACTGCTTTTATCTATAAGAAAATGTGGGGCCGCGATGTGCGTATGAATGCTGAGGAAGTTGAGTCACGTAAGCATGAGCTTTATTAATAAATTAAATTTTTAGGGAGTAGAAAATGTTTTATATTATT
The DNA here is from genome assembly GCA_963974985.1 of uncultured Gammaproteobacteria bacterium. Classification (GTDB taxonomy): domain Bacteria; phylum Pseudomonadota; class Gammaproteobacteria; order Francisellales; family Francisellaceae; genus CAUZSH01. The sequence continues at coordinate 6,713 of CAXBFV010000009.1, forward strand.
TGGTTAGTGTCAGCTTTTGTAGCTGTTGGTGCAGGGTGTTGGGTTGCGAGTGTTATAGATAAGAAAAATCCAGAAGATTGAGTTCTGTTTAGATTTCAGAGGTGGTCCATGTTAAAAACTTCAGTCAATAAAGTTTTTCTAATCGGATGGGTTGGGAATGATGTTGAGCTTCGCTGTATGCCGAGTGGTACCGAGATTTTACAGGTTGTGCTTGCTACTCATGATCAGAGCGTAAGCAAAGGCGATCATGAGTTTAAACCCACAGAATGGCACAAGGTTGATTTTATTGGAGATCAAGCTGAAGCGGCATTTAAGAAAATAAAAAAAGGCGAATTGCTTTTAATCGAAGGTAAATTAATTCATCGTGTTTTCAAAGAGTTTAGATCAAATATAGAAAGACGATCATCGGAAATCTTAGGGTCGTATTTTGAGGTTTTAAAAGAACCTAAAGTTCATCATGAGTTTGACCATAAATTTCATCATAGTCTCAGAGAAGAGTTTGAGCGGTTAATGAAAAATCCAAGGTATCATGAAATTTAACTGACAGAGACTTTTTAGCGATGCAGTGCAACAAACCTTATGCCTGCCTGAGCTCAACTAAGGATTAATACGGGGCTATAAACCGACTTTATTTTTATATAAACCATTGCCAATCCCAAGACCAATTGCGAGGGTGACGGCCACAATAAACATTTGCATTACATCATGATAACCTGCAGAAAAGTTATCTGAAGAAAGTGCAATAAAACCTCGAAAACCAATGCTTCCACTCACTAAAAAGACTAAAGATGGGATTAGTATTAAAAGCGTTGAATGTTTGAATTTTTTGGAATAAAAATTAGCAAATAGCACTGAAAACATACACCCGAGCACATTCCCAATGTTATTGTCTCCAAGAAGTCGGCCAATGGAAATGCCAATACATGCACAAATAACACATAGCATGGCCCATAAAATATATTTTTTAGGAATCTGAAAAATAATACAGATCCCAACAGCTAAAATAATGAGAGGTAAGAAAATGAAATGCCCTTGATGTTGTGGGAGTGAAATGGTGATTGAACTTATATGCTGAATAATGGAAACGGAAAAAAACACACCAAAAAACAATATGGCCAGTGCGACTAAACCATTGATCAAGTTAATCATACCTGAAACAATATATTGATATGAGATTTCAATAATACCTGAACTAATAGTAAACCCTGGAACTAAGTAAATAAGTGCTGAAAGTGCAACAAAATAAACATCTATCCCAGAAAAAAAGAGGCTTAATGTCGCTGACAAAAGGCCAATGATAAGCGCAGTTATAAAAGATAGAGCATAAGAGAACTCGCTAAATCTATTTCCGAGCAGTGCAATTATATACGTTAAAATCCCTAATATGGAGGCAGCCACAACACTCATAGGAGAGCAGCCTAAATACCAGGCAAACCCCAAAGACGTTAAAGCATAGCCCGCTGCTGTTACCGTTTTATTATAGATTTGTGATGAGGCTTGGTTGATTTCGTCTAATTGTTGGGACGCGTCTTTAAGATCAATTTCATTGTTGAGGAGCTTAGAAACAAGCAGTCCTAATTGATCAATAGCAATCAAATGAATATCTGTTTTTTCCATATAGATGGTATATGAAATATGCCCAACCTTGTCATCACTAACAAAATTTAGGTGTACTTCATTTGGGTTGGCTCGGAAAACGCCGCTGTAACCTAAAGATTTGGTTGTTACGTCTAAGTAGTGTTCTAGTCTTCGTGACTGGACACCGTTAGTGTGGGCTGCTCGTGCTAGTTTTATAACAAATTTGCAGACTTGATCAAAGTGAATGGCTTTATCTGGGTAACTCATCGTTATTTAGATCATTATAAAAATCGATATATTAGGCATATAGACTAAACTTTAATATAGAAGTCATGTTTTTTTACAGTATCATGAAATTGTAACTTACAAAGACTTTTTAGCTGTGTAAATGAAGTAAACCTTGGATGCCTTCCCAAGTAATTCCCGTGCCAACAGCCAATAAAATAAAGGCAGAAAGCTTGGTGACAACATTCGCGCCAATTACCCCTATTTTTTGAAAAACCCAACCAGAAAAAAAGTAACAGACCCAGACACTTAGACAGACACAAATAATGGCCGCAATCACTGCTATGTATTGAAAGAGGTGAGCAGTGCTATTCAGTGTGCCAATTCTGCTACCTAGAGAAATGGTCATGGCGATGGTTCCCGTACCGACGGTAAGAGGCATTGTCAGTGGAAAAAAAACAGATTCATCCGTTTTGGTATCAGCGTTAACTTTCTCTTTTGCATTGAGCATTTCCCAAGCAGCATGAAAAACAACAATACCGCCGGCAATTTGAACAAGGGCTACTGAAATCCCAAAAAAAGTTAAGACGTAATTTCCAACCAGTAACACGATGGTGAGTAGGAAAAAGGAAAAGATTGCGATTTTTCGAGAGATGGCTTGTCTATTCTTAGTGGTTTCAGAGCGGGTCATTTCATAAAATATTGCTGACATCCCGAGTGGGTTAACAATTGGAAAAATAGCGATATCAAACATTTTGGAGATAGCTGTAGGTCAATTTGGAAGTATCGTAATCTTTTTTATCTTTGGACTCAATTTAAAAGGTCTTTTTATAAAATCTTTGTTTCGTAGATAGTTTGACCTACATCATGTTAGTTGAATATATTTTGGCTTTTGTTCTTGGACAAATCCCAACTTAGGTCAAGTTGAGCTTTACTATACTTTGTATACAGTTGTTTTAACTTAACGCTCTGGGGAACTTTATTGTGGCGAAGAAAAAATTAGGCCTATTCGCGTGTTCTGCAATTGTTGCGGGGAATATGATGGGTTCAGGGATTGCACTGCTACCTTCAAATCTTGCGGCGATTGGTTCTATTACAATCATTAGTTGGATTATTGCCTCTTTTGGCGCGATTTGCTTGGCTTTTGTATTTGCAAAACTTTCAGCAACAGACCCGCAAGAAGGCGGGCCTGTAGGGTATGCGGGAGAAGTGGCGCCTATTTTAGGGTTTCAAACTGGTGTGCTTTATTTTAATGCTAATTGGATTGGTAATCTGGCGATTGCCATTACAGGCATTGCTTATTTGTCGATGTTCTTCCCAGTATTAAATAACCCCATTCCTGCAGGCATTGCGACGATTGTGGTAATTTGGCTTTTTGCAGGCCTTAATTTGTTGGGAGCAAATTGGATTGGGAAGCTCGTGACAGTGGGGGTGATTCTTTTACTTATTCCCGTGACACTAACCGGGATTATTGGTTGGTGGTATTTTCATCCTGATATCTTTATTCAAAATTGGAATGTGACGCCTAACTCGAGTATGCATGCTATTTTTAGTGGCGTGTTGTTATGCATTTGGAGTTTTATTGGGGTTGAGAGTGCAGCCGTTAACGCCAATTTGGTAAATGATCCTAAAAAGACGATTCCAAAAGCAACCATGATTGGAGTTGGGGTCGCCTCAGTAGTGTATTTCCTTTCTTGCACGGCTATTTCTGGAATGTTGCCTCATGGCGAGGTAGCACATTCTGGTGCGCCCTTCTCATTGGTTGCGAGCGTTGTGTTTGGAACTGTAGCGGGGCAAGTGGTGTCGATCATTGTGGCTTTTGCGTGTTTAGCATCCCTTAGTTCCTGGATGATGTTAACGGCTCAGGCCGGTGCCAGGGCCGCGCATGATGGTTCTTTGCCTAAGGTGTTTGGGGAGTTAAACAGTAAAGATATTCCGGCAAAAGGTTTGGTGATTACGTCCATTGGTATGTCATTACTCATGGTATTTGTTATGTTTGGGTCCGGTTCTGCCGCAGGAACGTTTGGTGAGGTGATTTCCATTGCGGTAATGATGACGATCTTGCCTTATTTTTATTCTGCTCTAAACCTTATCGATGTGGTGGAGCATCCTGTGAAGCACTTAACCATAACAATGACTGCAATTGTTGCCATGCTATTTTGTTTTGCCGCTTACATTGGTGCCGAAAATTATGCGTTAATTGGCGTGACCATCATTTCCATGGCTGCTTTAATTTTTTATGTACGCAAGGACCGAGAAAGCTTTGAACGTAAGGTTTATCGAGAAACCCATCATTGGAATATTTCAAACTTAGATAATGACCCCAAGAATGAAAAATTAAATAACAAAGAGGTATAAAGTGGCAATAAAATTAAAAGTTTTCTCAGCAAAGCCCTATGATCAAAAATTTTTTGATCTGGAAAAATTACATTATGATTTTGAAGTAACCTATTCCCCAAATGCTTTGACACCAGAAAGTGCATTGATGGCAGAAGGTTATGATGCTGTGTGTGCTTTTGTAAATGATGATTTAAATAAAGAAACACTCCAGACGTTGAGCAGTTTGAATATAAAATATATTTTATTGAGATGTGCCGGTTTTAATAATATAGATCTTGAGCAGGCAAAAGTGTTGGGGATCAAAGTGGCGCGTGTGCCTGCTTATTCTCCTTATG
>CAXBFV010000010.1:0-11034 GCA_963974985.1 uncultured Gammaproteobacteria bacterium
GAAGCTGGCAGAAAACACCGTGATATATTATTCAATTGGTATAAGACGGCAGAGCTTGATGAGCGGCTATATACCTTAATTACCAATATGTGGTTGACCGATGAAATTCGACGAAAAAGACCCTCACCTGTTGAAGAAGCAAAATGGGGTTTAGCTGTTGTTGAAGAAGTATTATGGGATACGTCCACCTGGTATTTAAGACGTTTAGATACCTTGCTTGAAGCCTCAGGCTTAGAGAAATTAAAGCCCCACCATTGTCCTATAAAGATTAGCAGTTGGATGGGCGGGGATCGTGATGGAAATCCTTTTGTCACCGCAGTCGTAACAGAACAGGTAGCCTTAAGGGCGCGTAAAACTGCAATGCGTTTATATGCCAAAGATATTGATGAGTTGGCAAAACAGCTTTCACTGAATGTCGCCTCAAAGTCACTGATGAAAAAAACAGGCAAAAGTTATGAGCCTTATCGTGAGTACTTAAGAGCTTTACGCGAGAGATTATCCGTAACCTATGATTGGTTGACGGCATGTGAAGAGGAGAGCGTCTATCGATGTAATTCGAAATGCATATTGAATAAATCTGATTTGCTTAACCCTTTGATGGAAATTTATGACAGTTTATTAGAAGTGAATGCTGATGCCGTAGCACATTCACTGGTCTTAGATGTGATTCGACGTGTGGAAACTTTTGGTTTGTCCCTTATTCCGATGGATATTCGTCAAGAATCAACACGCCACCAGAATGTCATTATTAAGTTATGTCAATATTTGGACCTTGGGGATTATCAAAGCTGGAATGAGGCTGAAAAGTGCCAATGGCTTATTTCAGAGCTAGAGAATAAACGACCACTTTTATCTGAAGATTGCCCTTTTGATGAGCAAGAGCAAGAAGTCATTGATACCGCTAAAACCATTGCGCGTTTGCCTGTTGATCAGTTTGGGGCTTATGTGATTTCTATGGCGTCAACAGCATCGGATGTTTTGGCCGTGCATCTCATTCAAAAAATGTGTGGTGTGCAAAATACCTTGAGGGTTGTGCCGCTCTTCGAAACGCTAGATGATCTAAATAATGCCGCAGATGTTTTATCCCAACTTTTTGAATTGGAATGGTATAAGAGAGAGTCAAAGCAGCAACAAGAAGTCATGATTGGTTATTCGGATTCTGGTAAAGATGCCGGAAAAGTAGCCGCTTCTTGGGGGCTTTATTGTGCGCAAGAAAAAATGCTAGAAGCTGCTAATAAGTATAAAGTACACCTCACTTTTTTTCATGGAAGAGGGGGGACAGTCGGTCGTGGTGGAGGGCCTGTTAGAGAGGCGTTGCTTTCACAACCTCCAGGGACCGTGGCAGGCCACATGCGTGTCACAGAGCAAGGCGAAGTCATTCAGCAGAAGTTCGGTTCAAAATCTGCAGCTAGACGTAACTTTTTAACCTATATTAGTTCAGTTTTGGAAGCAACATTATTGCCACCTGCTAAGCCTAAACAGGCTTGGCACGATATGATGGAGCAAATGTCTGCGATTTCTCGAGACGCGTCAAACCGTTTTTTCTGATGAGAAATTCTTAGAATATTTTCACACGGCTACACCTGAGCAAGAGCTGGGTCGGCTTTGTATCGGCAGTCGTCCTGCGAAGCGTAAAGCCAAAGGAGGTGTGGAAAGTTTACGTGCCATTCCTTGGATTTTTGCATGGACTCAGGTGCGCTTGTTATTGCCTTCATGGCTGGGTGCGGAAAAAGCTTTTGAAGTTGCTATTGCAGAAGGGCGCTATGATCTTATTTGTGAAATGATTCATGAGTGGCCATTTTTTCATAATTTCATGGATGCGATGAACATGGTGCTTTCCAAAGCAGATCGTAAGATGTCGAGCTTTTATGATAAGCAATTGGCGACGGAAGACTTATTGGAGTATGGGCAGCTAATTCGAGATAAATTAACCACGATGAAGGAAATCAATTTGAAGATTTCTAAGGACCTTAATTTATCAGCGGAACGAGAAGCGCTTAAGACAAGTTTGCATTATCGTAACACGTACATTGATCCATTAAATTTATTGCAAGCTGAAGCAATGCATCGCCTTAAAAATGAGAAGTTTGCTTCAAAAGAAGAAAAGTTGGCTTTAGAGGATACCTTAATGCTTTCTATTGCAGGAATTGCGGCAGGGTTGAAGAATACTGGGTGATAGAGATCCGTCTTCCCGCGATCAAGTCGCGGGAAGACGTGTTGGAGGCTGCAGTGCGTATTAATTTTTCAGAGTAGCAGCACTCCAATTATGGAATGACGGCATTGGGAAATGAAACGTGAAACGATAGTTGATTGAAAGATTATGTAATAGGTGGCGGTGAGTCTTAAAAAAGAAAAACAAAATAAGAAGCAAATCATTATGAAATTAGAAAACCAATTAAAAAATAGTCTTTATCTACCAGAGTTTGAAAAAGAAAACTGTGGGTTTGGGATGATTTTAAATTTAAAACAAATCGCCTCCCATCAGCTCTTAAAAAATTCAATTAAAGCATTAGCAAGACTTTCTCATCGAGGGGCGCGTTCTGCAGATGAAAAATCTGGGGACGGCTGTGGGCTTTTATTTGATTGCCCTCAAGATTTTTTTAAAATAGTGGCTGAAGAAAATGGTATTAAATTAAAAGACACTTTTGCCGTTGGAAATGTTTTTTTAAGTCATGACCCTAAAGAAGAGGAGATTGCTAAAAATACATTATCAGAAGTTTTGAAAGCGTTAGAATTATCAATTTCAGGGTGGCGTATTGTTCCAATAGACAAGGCATGTTTGGGAGAGCAAGCGGCTTCTTGCTTACCAAAAATACAACAAGTTTTTATTGATAAGCCTGATAAGATATCTGCAGATGAATTTGAGCGTTTATTGTATGTGGCGCGTAAGCGTTGTGAGGAAGCTTTAGCAGATGATGATGCTTTTTATATTGTCTCTCTTTCTGCCAAAACTATTGGATATAAGGGATTAGTGACACCAGAAAATTTGAGTCATTTCTATTTAGATTTGCGTGATGAGCGTTTAGAAATTAAGTTGTGTTTATTTCATCAACGCTTTTCTACAAACACTCTACCGCAATGGCGTTTAGCACAACCTTTTAGATTCTTAGCACACAATGGTGAAATTAATACAATTAAAGGCAATCGAAATTGGGCCAATGCCAAAAATGAGCGGCTCTGTTCGGATAAACTTTTACCTTATGCAGAAAGCATTATGCCGGTGGTTTCTCATAAAGATTCTGATTCTTGTAGTTTAGATAATGTTATGGAACTTTTATATCTAAATGGGATGTCATTACCTCATGTGATGCGGATTTTAATTCCGCCTGCATGGCAAAATACTGAACATATGGATCCGGATTTGAAAGCTTTTTATGAATTTAATGCCATGCATATGGGGGCTTGGGATGGACCGGCTGGTGTGGTTACCACAGATGGCCGTTTTGGTGTCTGTGCCTTAGATCGTAATGGACTAAGGCCTGCTCGTTGGGTGAAAACTAAAGATGGTCATATTATTTTAGCTTCAGAAGTAGGCGTCTATGACTATGAAGCGAAAGATGTACTTGAAAAAGGGCGTCTAGGTCCTGGTGAGATTTTGGTTATTGATACAGAGACTGGCGATATCATTGATAATACAGCAGTGGGTGAATCCTTAAAATCTCGTAAGCCTTATAAAAAATGGCTGCAAAAAAATAGACAACATATTGCACGAAAATGGTCTGAAGATTCTGTTGTGACGCCTCAGTATGACAAACCCATGCTGAGCATTTATCAAAAAACTTTTGGCATGAGTTATGAAGAGCAAGAAATTGTAATTAAGCATCTCGCGAAAAGCGGCGTCGAGGCGACAGGCTCAATGGGGGATGATACGCCTATGGCAGTTTTGTCTGAAAAAGAACGCTCCCTCTATGATTATTTTAGGCAGCAATTCGCACAAGTGACCAATCCACCTATTGATCCTATTCGCGAAAAAGTAGTAATGTCATTAAAAACTTATATTGGAAAACTAGGCAATATATTTGATGAAAATGAATCATTATCAAAAAGAATGGTTTTAGATACTCCCATTATTATGGAGCCTGAGTTCGAGAGGATTTTAGGTTTAGACCCTGAACATTATCCAATTTGTGAAATCAGTCTAAATTACCCAACAGCTACTTCGCTACAGGATGCTTTGAGAGATATTATTGATCGCTCGTTCAATGCTGTTGAAGCAGGTATCGTTATTTTAATCTTAAATGATGAGTATATTTCTGAAAGCACATACCCTGTCCATGCTTTGTTGGCTACGGGTGCTATTCATCACGCTTTGACTAATGCAAATTTGCGCTGTTATGCCAATATTATTGTGAAAACGGGTACCGCAAGAGACTCACATCACATGGCGACTCTATTAGGGTATGGGGCAACAGCTATTTATCCATATCTTTCTTATCAAATGATTGCACATATGGCGGTGGTTGATAAGGTCTTTAAAAGCAAATTACCACAAGATGCGATTCGTTATTATGTAAGAGGGCTTAGAAAAGGGCTTTATAAAATCATGTCAAAAATGGGTATTTCATCCATGACCAGTTATCGTGGTGCTCAGCTATTTGAAACCATAGGGTTGGCCGATGAAATCGTTAAGCTCTGCTTTTTCGGAACGGTTAATCGTTTAAAAGGAGCAAGCTTTAACGTATTGCATCAAGAGCAGATTTCACTGGTTAAAAAAGCTTGGAAGGTGCAAACACCTGTTGATCATGGTGGTCGCTATAAATTCGTTTTTGGCGGTGAATATCATGCTTTTAACCCTGAAGTCGTTATGCAGTTACAGCTCGCTGTAACCTCTGGTCGTTATGAGGATTATTGTCAATATCGCGATCTTGTGAATAATCGACCCATTGCTATGTTACGAGATATGTTAAAGCTTGAGCCTCAAGCAAGTGTGGAGCTTTCTGATGTAGAAAGTATTGATGCGATTATTCAGCGGTTTGATGGTGCCGGCATGTCTTTAGGTGCCTTGTCACCTGAGGCGCATGAAGCGATTGCCATTGCGATGAATCGTCTGGGTGGACGCTCTAATTCTGGTGAAGGAGGCGAAGATCGCTCCCGTTATGGCACGGAAAGGCGCTCAAAAATAAAACAAATTGCTTCGGGTCGTTTTGGGGTGACCCCTGAATATTTAATGAGTGCTGAAGTCATTCAGATTAAAATATCTCAAGGTGCTAAACCTGGCGAAGGTGGACAACTGCCTGGGCATAAAGTGACGGAGCTTATTGCAAAACTTCGTTATGCGACAGTAGGTGTACCTTTGATTTCACCGCCGCCTCACCATGATATTTATTCGATTGAAGATTTGGCGCAGCTTATTTATGATTTAAAACAAGTAAACCCTGCAGCCTTAATTTCTGTGAAGTTAGTTTCAGAAGCAGGAGTAGGTACCATTGCCGCAGGGGTCGCCAAAGCTTTTGCTGATTTAATTACCATTTCGGGGAATGATGGTGGAACTGGCGCAAGCCCTTTAACTTCTATTGTCTATGCCGGCAGCCCATGGGAAATTGGCCTATCAGAAACACAGCAAATATTATGTGCCAATGGTTTGCGTTCTCGTATTCGCGTCCAAGTAGATGGTGGTCTTAAGACAGGACTGGATGTCATTAAGGGTGCTATTTTAGGAGCCGAGTCTTTTGGATTTGGTACGGCACCGATGATTGCATTAGGCTGTAAATATCTACGTATTTGCCACTTAAATAACTGTGCCACGGGTGTGGCCACGCAAGATGAGGTGTTAAGAGAAAAGCATTTTCATGGCACCGTTGAAAAGCTCATGTGTTATTTTCAGTTTGTTGCACAAGACGTCAGAGAAATTATGGCAAGCTTAGGGGTGACGCGTTTAGTAGATTTGATAGGGCGTGTGGATTTACTTAAGGCAATTGAAGGTCAAACAGAAAAGCAAAAGAGCCTGGATCTTTCACCTATCTTGGCACCACTCTCTGTGCCTGAAGGAACAAAACCTTATTGCACACAGCTTTATAATAAACCTTTTGGTTCTCAAATATTGTCGGATCAAATTTTCATGGAAACAAAAGATGCGATTGCTCGAAAGCAAGGCGGTATTTTCCATTATAAAATTTCAAATATCGATCGATCAATTGGCGCGGGACTTTCTGGAGAGATTGCTAAAAAGCATGGTGATCAAGGTATGTCAGAAGCACCCATTGTGCTGAACTTTAAAGGCTCTGCAGGTCAAAGTTTTGGCGTTTTTAATGCCGGAGGCTTACACCTTATATTGGAGGGTGATGCCAATGACTATGTTGGTAAAGGCATGGCGGGCGGTCGCATTATGATTAAAGCTTCAAAAGAAGCGAGCTTCATTGCAAAAGATGCCTCCATTATTGGTAACACTTGTTTGTACGGCGCCACAGGTGGATTACTCTATGCTGCAGGTAAAGCAGGGGAGCGTTTTGCCGTACGTAACTCAGGTGCTGTTGCAGTGATTGAGGGTGCCGGGGATCATTGTTGTGAATATATGACCGGTGGCGTGGTGTTAGTACTGGGTCAGACCGGTATTAATTTTGGTGCGGGAATGACGGGTGGTATTGCTTATGTGCTGGATACGGAGAATAAATTTGTAGACCGCTATAACCATGAGCTGATTAATATTCATAGGGTCCAGACAGAACAAATGACCATTCATCGAGCCGCTATTTATAATATGTTGGAGGATTATATCCTGCATACACAGAGTTTATGGGCAAAGGAAATTTTAGATGATTTTGAAGATTACATTAGTCAGTTCTGGCTAGTTATGCCTATTCATGAAAGCGAGGAGCGGGAGTTTGAGAATGTTAGTGAAATTGCTTAAGTATTCGGCGTCTTTTTCTGAATCATTGCGTTATTTCAAAATTTACAGTGCTTATTTACGAATGTGTAAATTGCGCGCTTTATTTTTGAAATGCCTTAATCTTCAAAAAAATACTGGAATATTGATCCATATTGTCATCCCGCTGCTTAATTGCGGGATCTATTTGAGAGAGAAATAATGGCTAAAGAAAATTTTGAATTTTTAGAGATTTCCAGAAAAGGACCGAGTAAGCGCTGGGCACCAGATAGGATCGAGGATTTTGCTGAGATCTATGGGGATTACCCTTCTAATGAAGCAAAGCTGCAGGCAAGTCGTTGTATAGACTGCGGTACACCTTACTGTGAGTTTAAATGTCCCGTGCATAATTTTATTCCACAATGGTTGCAGCTGCTACAAGAAGGGCGCTTATTTGAAGCGGCAGAACTGTCTCATCAAACGAATAGCCTGCCTGAGATCTGTGGGCGTGTTTGTCCTCAAGATCGTTTGTGCGAAGGCGCTTGTACTATTAATGATGAATTTGGTGCGGTAAGTATTGGTTCTATTGAAAAATATATTACGGATGAGGCCTTTAAAAAAGGATGGCGACCTGATATCTCAGGGGTTAAGCCTACGGGTAAAAAAGTAGCGATTATTGGTGCGGGACCCGCAGGCCTTGCTTGTGCGGATGTTTTAGTACGAAATGGTGTCGAAGCGATTGTTTATGATAAACATCCAGAAATTGGTGGATTGTTAAGTTTTGGAATTCCTTCATTTAAGCTTGAAAAGTCTGTTGTCGAAAAGCGCCGTGAAATTCTCGAATACATGGGTGTTGAATTTGTTTTAAATACTGAAATTAATTCAGAAGAAAAGTTTCAGGATATTTTAGATCGTCACGATGCTGTATTTCTAGGAATGGGGGCTTACACAAAAATGAAGGCCAATATCCCAGGTGAAGATCTTGAAGGCGTGGATCAAGCATTAGATTATCTAATCAATAATAACCAATACCATTTAAATCACATCCCTAAAAAATCATGGCAGAATATGTTTTTCAAGCGCGTGGTAGTGTTGGGTGGTGGTGATACGGCAATGGATTGTAATCGTACGGCGGTGAGACAAGATGCCTCTAGTGTTTATTGTGCTTATCGTCGTGATGAAAAAAATGTCCCGGGTTCCCACAAAGAAGTACGTAACGCCAAAGAAGAGGGCGTGAAGTTTTTATGGAATTATCAGCCTTTAGAAATTTTAGGCAATGGGAAGGTTGAGGGGATTAAATTAATTAAAACGAAATTGGGCGACCCGGATGGAAATGGCCGTAGGCGTCCTGAGGCCATCCCAGGTTCTGAGCAAATAGTTCCTGCAGATAATGTGATTATTGCTTTTGGCTGTAAAAAAGGTTTGGTAGATGTGACCTCAACGGCGAAATTTGCTTTTCAAACCACCAATGAAAAAGTGTTTTCAGGCGGCGATATGGTTCGAGGTTCAGATTTAGTAGTGACGGCCGTTTATGAAGGTCGTAGTGCTGCAAATGGAATTGTTAAATATTTGGGGTTATAAAAAAGTCGATTAATCTTTTATTACCTTCAAAATATCTAACACAGGTTGCGCCTTATTAAGACAGTAAAAATGTAACCCTGGCGCATTATTCTGAATAAGTTTATCACAGAGATTGGCGACGACTTCTGTTCCAAATGCTTTTAAACTTTCTGGGTCAGATTGATAATGCTCAAGCTTAAGACGAATCCAGCGAGGAATTTCAGCGCCGCACATATCTGAAAAACGCATTAATCCTTTGTAGTTGGTGATAGGCATAATGCCTGGCACAATTGGAATATTGACATGCGGTGAAGCTTTTTCAATAAAGCTTTCATAGGCGTCATAGTTGTAAAAATACTGGGTAATGGCGCGATTAACCCCTAAGTTTGCCTTATTGATGAAATGTTTTAAATCATCATCTGGACTATTACTTTGTGGGTGATATTCAGGGTATGCCGCAATCGACAGATCAAAAAAACCAGGATGCGTTTCAGCAATATATTTAACCAAATCAGAGGCGTATTTAAAATCACCATGGTGATAAAAATTGGCACCTGATGGTAGATCTCCACGTAAAACAATGAGGCGAGAAATATTGTTATTTTTATAATGATTTAAAAGCAACACAATATCTTTTTTAGAGGTCCCAATACATGTGATGTGTGCCGCTGTTGGAATGTTTGATCTAGTTTGGATTTGGGTAACCATGTCCAGTGTTCGAGATTGCATTGATCCGCCAGCACCAAAGGTAACAGAAAAAAAGTCAGGTTTAAGGTGTGCGCATAATTTATCGACTTCACCTAAAAGGCTTTGTTCGGCTTCATCTGACTTTGGAGGGAAAAACTCAATGCTTAGATGTTTCATTTATTTCGTGTCTATACTAAGAGTTAATCATTTTAGGATAGCTTGATCAGATAAAATAATGAATCAATTTACTACAGAATATACAACTTTTAAAAATTTAACGCTTTTTCACAGAGCGCGCATTTCAGGACATAAGACATTATTAGTTTTTATTCATGGGTTGGGTGATTCAAGTATTAGCTTCCACCAGTTTTTTAACCAACCTGAATTTAATGATTTTGATATTATTATGCCGGATACCCTTGGGCATGGGAAAACATCTGCCGCAGAAGTTTGTAGCTATAAGTTAATGACAGAATGTTTAGAGAATCAGGTGGGCGCTTATGCGCAGAATTATGAAAAGATTATTTTAATTCCTCATTCTATTGCCGGGATTCCGGCAACGATGCTGTGTCATGGAAAGTTAAAAGATAAAATATCTGGCATTTTCGCTATTGAGACAAGTGTGACACAACATGGGTCTTTTTTAACTGAAAACTTAGAAGCATCAGTTAATGCCAGCGAGGATTACAATACCTGGTTTGATGAATTTGCCGATGATATTTATCAGAAAGGGGTTAATGATTCTATTTTAAAAATTTATCATACTGGGTTGATGGCTGTAGACCGACAAGCATTTTTACAAATTGGCCTAGAAACAAGAAAGCTTGCGACCAAGGCAAAAGAAGAAATATTTACACATCAAATAGGTAATCAGTTTGCAGAACTCTCTATTCCTGTTGCTTACTGTTATTCTAATAATGGTAAAAGCACTGATGGAAATCCAAATATTCCTTTTTTAGAACAACACAATATTCAGCGAGTCATTATCAAATCTGGCTCACACTGGTCGGCACAGGCAGACCCAGAAAATTTTTCAAAGGCATTAGTTTCTTTTATCGAACTTATTTAAAGATTCAAAATACGGTAAAATACGGTAAAAGGCGGCAAACAAAAATCGATACTTTAAACTAGATCATGTAATATATTGTCCGTAACGATTTTACAGGATTAAAAACATGTTTAAGAATTTATCAGATCGTCTATCAGTTACCTTGAATAAGGTTACAGGTCAGGGGCGCTTAACAGAAGAAAATATTCAAAGTGCCTTACGTGATGTGCGTATGGCATTACTTGAAGCGGATGTGGCCTTAAGCGTTGTTAAGCAATTTGTAGACGACATTCGTGAAGAGGCTTTAGGTAAAGCAGTTATGCAAAGCTTAACGCCTGGACAAGCCTTTATTAAGGTTGTTCAGAAACAGCTTGAAAAAGTCATGGGGGATGCTAATGAGTCGTTGGATTTAAAAGCACAGCCACCTGTGGTCATTTTAATGGCCGGTTTGCAAGGTTCAGGTAAAACGACAACTACTGCTAAATTAGCCAAACTTTTAAAAGAAAAAGATAATAAGAAAGTTATGGTTGTGAGTGCGGATGTGTACCGTCCTGCGGCGATTGAACAATTGAAAAAACTTGCTAATGATTTAGATATTTCATTTTTCCCATCTTCAACAGATCAAAAGCCTATCAATATTGCAAAAGCGGCATTGGCTGAAGCTAAAAAAGAAGTCGTGGATGTACTTATTGTCGATACGGCAGGGCGTTTACATATTGATGAAGAGATGATGGCTGAGATAAAGGGGCTGCATAAAGCGGTGAATCCTTCTGAGACACTTTTTGTTGTTGATAGTATGACGGGGCAAGATGCGGCTAATACCGCCAAGGCCTTTGATGAAGCACTACCATTAACAGGTGTCATTCTGACTAAAGCAGATGGTGATGCACGTGGTGGAGCGGCATTATCTATTCGCCAAATTACCGGCAAGCCAATT
>CAXBFV010000011.1:0-10973 GCA_963974985.1 uncultured Gammaproteobacteria bacterium
GCTTCCATATTTAGTTCTAGATTCTGAATATTCGCGCCATTGATCTCTAAAGGATCTTTGTGTTTTTTATCTGGCGAGCCTGTCTTAGGGTCCATCAACGTTAATCTGATTTGAATCAATTGGTATAATGTACTGTATGGCTGTTCGCGCATGTTTTTACTCTAAAGGTATTTAGATATGCCATGTATTTTAAATGAAACATATAAATGAAAACATCCAACATGTTAGACTGACCCAAGCAGTGACCACTTTCCCGTTACCTCAATGGTATGCTGTAAAATTATTTAGGCATTCTATGAAACGTAGCAGCATACCTCTAACGCTTCACAGATAGCCTGATAAGAAATTGATTATCTTTCAGCAATACAGATGCTGCGAACCAGTTATTCCTTTGTTGATCAAATCGCAGGCAAACTGTACGCCACATTTGCAATAAATTTTTATCTGAATCCTTTCTAATTTGAAATGTTCCTTGTAATAAACCAATAGAAAAAGGATTATCAGGGTTTAATAATGCACTGATGCCATTTAAAAACTGGAGAAGTGAGTCATGGTTAACGGTAACTCCACAACATAATTCCTGATTTGCATTGAGAGCATCATTTAATTTAATATCCTTTCCACAAGCACACATACCTCTGTGACACAGAACAACATCGTATTTTTCACTTGTGGGTTCAATCAACCTGCGTATAACTATGGTTTTCTAAGTTCACATCATCAAATGATGGTTGTCGAAGATGGCGTTTAGTTAATTCCCGTTCAAGAAAAGCACCTTCAAACCGAGGGTCTCTAGATTTCATTTCAGGAGCATAATCAGACTGCATAACGGTTATTTTCGGAAACCTTTTAGCAATGACCGGTGCGAGAGGATACTGGTCAGCCTGGGGATAACTTGATGCAAAAACACTGTCTGCTAAACACAATATTTTTGGCCTAACGATTTTTTCCACTATATTTAAATACCTATGATATACCTTATCTGATTCAGCAGCATTCATCAAATCATAAAAAAAATGCCATGATTCTTCATGTGAGATACCAACATCTCTTGGGTTATTTCCTCTTATGAATTGAAGACTGTCATCAGCGTCCCAAAACCCATCCTTTCTCAAGCATTTAGAACAAAATGAAGATAGCCTTCCATAGATTCTCGTTTTAAAATTAATTAAACAGCATTCACAAAAAGGGGTGCTAGCTATCATTTTTTACCTCCAACTATTCCTTCCATATCGCTAATAAAAACAGGCTATTTGGGCAGGGCTACCTCATTAAAATATGTATAAATTTATTTTTCTAACTCTCTTTTCTCATTGTTTTAGTTTGAATACATCAAACCATCACTGAAAACTCACCGTCCCAGCACTGCCTTTAATAGAAGCGCCCTTCATCGACACCGCACCACTTGCTTTTATATTCGCGGCACCCTTTGATTCTAGAGAAATAGACTTCCCGTCCAAAGTAATTGCGCCGTCACTCTTAATATCAATACCACTGCTGGATAGCTTGATCGAAGAACCACCAAAAGTAATGGTTAAACTATCCTTAGTTAGACTGATTTTTGACTTGTCTACCACGGATGAAATTTCATCTTTGGTGATCGTTGACTTGGCATCCTTAACAACCTGCCGGACTGTTTCTTCCCCATCATGAGTAATGGTTTTAGCCTTCTTAAGAATTGACCCTTCAGGCATTAATTCAGTAGAATTTTTTGCCTTAGCATCAATCGTATAGGTAAAAGCCTTTTTATCATTACTTTTCTCTACTGCTCTCAATGCAATGTTGGGAACATCTGGTTTAATCACCAGCTCAGAAATATTTTTTTTATCTGTCATAACTTAATCTCACTATTTAACTTTTATATTTTCTTGGCCTGCCTGCTGTATCGTGCCTAAGCCTGTCATTGCGGTATAAGCACAATGTAACTGACTAGGTTTACGCACCAAAGGCATACAAGCCGAGGGCGCGCCTAAGGATGCAATCACCAATGGATTAACCGGATTTGTACAAGGTGCAAAGGGTTTGACATTCAACATGGGAATAATATTAATTGGCAAAGTCGCTGGTTTTCCAGGCGCCAAATTTACTCCAAATGGCAATACCAGAATAGGCATGGGCGGTCCGCCTAATACACATTTCACTTGCGCATTAGATGAAGTCGCTACTAAAGCAGCGCCACCACCCGCGGCACTGCCTCCGCCGCCACTACTACTGCCTGCAGCGCAAGCCAATGCACCCGTGGCTTTATTGGCCATATCAGTTAGTTCAGGAATCTGAACAGGCAGGGCTGTCAAACTCGGTAAGTTTGGCAATGAGGGTGGCGTAAACTGTAACATTGCCATTACATCACTTGGACTAGAAGGAAAGTCAGATAACCCTGAAGCGCTCGATTGAACTTGTCCTAGCACATTATCTGCAAAACCCTTTGTGTTACCAGCAAGACTATTGGCCAAAGCTTGCAATGCAATGGTTTGATCACGAAGCGCCAATAACTGATCACCTTGTGCTTGAATACCTTTAGGAACTTCTTTCATTTTATTTAAAGCATCTAAATGTTGCTGTGCTTTTTCTTTGAGATCCTCTACTTCTTCATCACAATAAGGGCAAGCAGGAATCTTTTCTTGCACCGCCTTTAACTTATTAACCAGTGGCACAAGCTGGTTGACCATCGCCTCCACCCCTTGAGACATAAGATTCTCCAATAAGGGTGCCGTCTTATCTAAAGACTGGCTGACTTTATGGTCAACATCATCTAAAACCCCTTGCGCCAACTGTTTTGTTTTTTGTGATTGCTGTTCAATTTTAGCCAATAAACCTGACGCCTCACTGACCTCTAATTCTTGTGACCGCATGGCAGAAGCTAATGCTTTATTAAGCCCAGCGGCTTTCGTCATTCCACCTAAAGCATGCAATCCAACTTGTGATAGTGAAGTGGTGTCTGCAAGCGTATTGGGTACCTTACAGGCATCTGCTAAGCTTGCAGAACACATGTTTTTTGAAACCCCACCTGCAACTTTATTCACAGCTGTTTGTGCACTCTCTAACTGAGCACTTATTGCTGACTGCATCTTTTTGGCCATAGCCTCTAAAGCCGCTAATTTTTTTTCGTAAGCATTTTGCAATGCTTTATATTTAGCCTCTGCCTCTGCTAATTGCGCCTGTAAAGCTTGCTCCTGCTTACTATTTAAAGCACCTTTCACTGACCGCGACTGAAGATTTCCCTGCATGGAATTTAACTTATCAAGACTCTCCTGATACTTTCCTGCTGCTTGAGTGAGTTCCGTATTTGCTGAACCCATACCTTGATCAAGTCGTGTTAATTGTGCTCCCATCGTCTGTGAAAGCACCGTTAACTTCTGACTAGCCTCGCCTGTCGATGCACTCATCGCTTCAGGATCAATAGATTTAACCGTTTGCAATTTATCACCAAAACTATCGAGGTGTTTATTCATATTTTTCATTGCTGCTTGGCTGGAGGAGTCTTTCATTTCTTTACAGTTTTTAACCGCTGAAAGCTTATTCATACTAGAATTAGCTTTCAGTAAATGGCTCATCATTTTTTGATTAAGTGAATCTTCATCCAATTGATGCGCCTGTAGGCGATTATGCAACGCATCCATGGGTTTGTGTGCTAAAGCTTCAGGCCCTTGGCTCGCCGCTTGATATTGATCATGAATATTTTGTACCACTGACAATGAATTCGCAGAACGAGACTCAAGACCTTTTAATGAGATCGAGGATAAATCTAAGTCAATATCACCCTCAGGGATCCCTTTTGGTACACTTCCACCATTTTGAATAATTGACAGTCCGTGCTGAACCTGAGTAAGGTCTAGTTTTGCAAAAAATACGCCACTTTCAAGAGTGGCTACTTTATCCAAAATGCCCTCAGCGGTGACGACCTCGGCAGATTTAGCCATACTATTTTGAAGTTCATTAACCAAAGCCTTTGTTTCTTTGGCATGACTGGCTGTTTGTGAGCCTGATTCTGAAATTTCACTGGCTATCTGATTTCCATTTAAATTCTGCCCCAAATCTTTCACACCAGACGCTGATAATACCGGTGACATCTTTGCGGATAACTGAGGGGTATCTTGAGTATCTATGACAACTTTAGATGTGCCGGATGGAACACCCAATCCTAAAAGTTTTTTGTCATCAGTCGACAATATATCACCTACTTCAGAGCCATCAGAAGAATCAGTACCAGATAGTCCAAGAATGGCTAACATATCTTTGGGGTTATTTGGACTATTTTTGCTTTTTAAGTCCCCATTCTCAGACAAATCTCCATGCACCCCTGGTAACATCTCAGAAGAATTCCTTTTCTCCAACCCACCTTGATTTGCACCAAATTCCTTCATGGCTGATACTGCGCTGGGATCTTTTTTATCTTCTTTCCATGTTTTTTCTAACCCTTTTAAATGCTCTCCCAGCTTTTCAAAGGTTTTTTGTGATTTTAAGACTTGCTTACTCAACTCAGGATTAGAGCGCGCAAAAGGCATCAAGGAACTCATCCCAGAAATAAAAGATTGGTGCGCTTTCATTAACGCATCAGCTTGTGGCATTTGTTTCTCAATGCTATGCCCATCAATACTTTCCTCTAAAGCACCATCATAAAGTTTTGTTAATTGCACCTGATCCAAACCAGCCGTCGCATCAGACGTAATATTTTGTGCCATCTTTTCATCAGGGCAAACAGGATGTATGGCTGAAACTTCATCTAATTTTTTTAAATGCCCCTGAACCAGAGCCATTTGTGCGGCAGCTGGAGAGTCTACCTCTGAAATATCTACAGGATCTTTTTGCTCAGGTTTTTCAAACCCTCCCAATAACTTTGCTAGAGGAGACTCTGATGCATCGTCTGTATTGCTACCCAGCTCTTCATTGTCACCTTCTTGAGTGTCAAAATCTGGCAACGCAAGAGACTTACTTTTACCACCCAAGTCCATAGGGTGAGCTGCCTGGTCATTACCAGACTCACTGCCTCCCCCCCTATCAGATTCCCCACCAAAAAGTGTCCCCATTTCTGCTTTCAAGGCCTTATCATAATCCGTTTCGGGTGCTTTCAGATCAGGTGCTGCGGGATCATCTATGCAAGACAGATGAATATCTTTAGCAAAATCCTGCTTTTCTTGTTCACCTGCTTGGTATACATCAGACTGCGCAAATTTCCAACTTTTTAAAAGTGCTTCAATGTATTTATCTGCCATTATCTCTTCTCTTAAGATACCGTTAAATTAAAATCACCCCTGCGGCGGATAGCCCCCAGGGCCAACGCCAGCCGCACCATAAGGATCAGCCCCCATACCACCTGGTCCTCCAGGAGCGCCATAAGGATCAGCACCCATACCTCCTGGTGGCATTCCAGCCCCTGGATGAGCAAAAGGATCCCGCCCCATATCAGGATGGCCCGCCATAGGATTGGTATGTGGACTTGGAAAGTCTGGCTGCGGAGGCGTATTCCGATATTGATCCGTTTCAATTAATGAATGAAATTTCTCTTGCGCTACAGATTTGCTTGTCTCAGATAACCCACACTGACCATTTAACAAAAGTCGATGATCTGAAGCAACTAAACTCTCTAAAGCCGTCCATTGGACAGAGGCAATATGCGACTCTGTTTTATCAATAATATTTTGAAAATTAGGATCTAAAGTCTTTTGATAAAAAGGCGCCAAATGCTCTGGGAAATATTCTAATGGATTAAAACTACTCAACAAATGATAAATATGACGATAAAGGACTGCCGCTTCTACCTCTGCTTCTTGAGACTGTAAAACATCAAGCACTTTAAGTTTATCGAGTAAGCTCTGCCATTTTTGTGAGCCACCAAAACTATTACTTGCCTCAAGTACGGGTGTATCAAACTGCGCGCGAACTTCTTCTGGCAACTCTCCAGCTGGCGTTTCCTTAGCAGCTTCTTCAGGCACTTCAACTTGAATGCGATCCAAAATAAAACGACGCAATTTAATCGCAGTTTCATCTACTTTCCCCAAAGCGTCAGAAACAGATGTTTCAAAACCTTGGTAGGTTTCTGAGATCTCTTTACTAAAGATAAGGCGACTGCCTTTGCTTTCTCTAAATTCAAGACGATCCATTAGACTCGCAAGAAACCAATTTAATGCATTTTGACATTGCTTCTCTTTATATTTTACTGGCTTTAAGTTGTCAAATTTGGCAAAAACTTCTGAAAAAGATTGGAATACATATTCACCTTGAGTTTCAAAGTCACTATAACATAAACCAAAGAGATAATAGCTAATCAAACGGATATCAAAAAACCCTGCTTCAATTTTCTGTAAGGATAAATCAGAAGCTTTTTTATAATCCCCTTTCGTAACTAAATCTAAAATATCAGAGAGATCAATGGAAGAAAACTCTTCTTCAGAGATTGTTAGATCTTTAAAATCAATATTACTCATTTTGGCTTCCCTATATTTTATGCTTAGTTATGCTTTCGTAGGCACGGCTAATAAAATCAATAGGCTTACTATACTGGAAATGATAGCGTTAAATAATCCAACATGTTAGACAAACAAGGTCTTAATTAAATGGAATTTAATTAAATTTAACAAGGTCAACATCAATGAGCATAAGTCTACCATTACCACTTCTAATGATTAAGTTACCTGGTGCATTAATATCACCATCAACGTTATATACAATCTTTCTAGCTACTGACCCGCCCCTAGTTTTTGCAATAAATTTTGTTTTGTTGAATTTCATTAATTATTTCTATAAAACCCAACAGTTGGTAATGGAGGACTATCAAATAATTGAGGAACATTAGTTACTTCAGGGTCAGGAAATGTTCCTCCGTCAAGAGCCCCGACAACAATACGAGGGTATCCTGGTCGGTTGATTTCTGCACCTCGAGGCATACCAGAAATAGAAACATTTTCGCTATCTAGAAGACCATCATTCGAACCAATCGGAGGAATAACTAAATAATTATTTGGCGCCCGAAAACCGCTTGAAGTTCGACGGTCTCTAAGCCCGATAAAAGTAACACCTTCATAACCCCCTCGATACCGAGATACAGAATCTACCGATGAAAACCGAGAGGAATCTTGAGACCCTAAGTCCAGTTCACTCACGAGACTCTGAAGGCCTGAAGAGTCAGAGTTAAATGAGCTCGATCTCATAAATAAATCCTCACCTTCCGCAACCGGCGGCAATGAGCTCCCTTCTAGTTGTGGCATAGAAAATCCACTTTGAAAAGCACCTTGTGGACTTCTAGCTGCTGCAGATAAAGGTGTGTTAGGGCGGTCAAATAAAGAAGGGTTGCTCGCCAATACAGGACTATTATGTATTGGGCATTGCACACCCAAGCTATGATATCGACAGGCAGGTATAAGACAAGGCATATTAAATCTCAAAATTAACCTTCAATGTAAATTGAAAATCATACTTTACATTGAAGGGAGTTGATATTAAGGCTTCCTTTAGAGAAACCAGTGTATTTTTTATGTTCAGATGAGTAGTAATCACTCCACATAATCAGGCGAATATAGATAAAACTTACTCTCACCCATACCTTCGTAATAGCACAGGCCAAGACTACCGTCCTTCACTGCATGATCCCACTCACGTCCTGGTTGGATCTTATATACTGTCGTGGAGCTGTCAAATAAATAACTAAACTTGCCACTAGTTTCTTTTTCAATGCCAATACCTGACAAAGCATTTTGATGAATCAAAGGCAGCCGCTCAACGGAGGCTACCTTATTATGCATCATATCTATCACGTCTTCTTTGGCGTACTGTGCCAAGAGATAAACACGTGTAGAGGCTAAAATTTGTTTTGGAATATCTTCCAATTGAAAGTAACGACTTCCTCTTACAAAAGACAGCAGAGACTTCTCTTTGACTTCATATTTACTCATGACATTCAAGGCATGAATTAAATCATCAAAACAGGCACAACCTTTGTCGTGCTTGTAAATTAAATCTTTTTGGGGCGACTCCCCTAAATATAAACTGTAGTTTGCATAAAATTGATAAAGACTTCGAAAGATCTCACGCGGTACACCTGCACCACCTTGATCAATCGTCATCATTTCATTTTCAAGCTGAAAGCGTGTCAACATTAATGACTGTGACATCATGTGTTTAACCGGTGACACACTATTCAATTGATCATCTTTAATGCGTTGATCCACGCATAATAAAATACTTTCAATTTGTGATTGGTAGAAACTCCAAAAATAATTATTTTTGAAACTTAAAAGCGGTGTGTGTTTATAGGGTTCAACACACCAAGCGCCAGAAGGTGATAAAGAAACACTCCCCAAGGGTAAACTTGGGAAATTTCCGTGACCACTCTCTTCTAAACTCAGTGCTCCTTTAAAACACACCACTTCTATAGTTTGTCCATTGACTTCAATCTCTTTAGGCTCCCCTTCAGAAATATTTAGCCATAGCACACCAGAGGTGTCGACAACTTCCGCCAATGAACAATTTGTAATAGTTAGGTTTTCATTTAAGGCAAAATAGTGGCCTTGCAGATCCACAAGCTTTAAGCTTGTAAACTTTAAGACCCCCATTTCAAGCAATGAAGCATCCCACCGCAAATCAGCAAAACCATAACCACCCAGCCCTTGAAGCTGAGCAGGTTTAGTTGCTGAGGATACGGCCATCCCCTCGCTCACTTTAAAGTGCTCGGGGAGAAGGAGTTGGCCTGTTTTCCAATTTGGTTGATTCACATTAATCACCTGTGATATGTAATTGTACTATTGATCGATTTACCCGCCAGAGGTTGAAAAGTCGGACATCTCAAAAAAGCCAGTATTGCCTTTTGAATTCATAGCAAGCGCGATAGAGCCAGCTGCTTTAGATGGCGCGGCAAATGCTATTCTCCATGACGGAATTTCTTTTGAGTTTGTGACCGTGTTATATTGCTGACTGTGTGTCTCAAATGTAGCTGTATCACCATTAGTATATAACTTAGTCTCAATCTCGGACATCTCATTACCAGATGTTGTACCTGAGCTAACAAAAGCGTTATACCATACTTCATTTGGTTGATCCCATTTTGCATGGGAAAATTCATATTTAGCCAACATACTTTTAAGGCCTCCAGCACTATGAACTTTCACCATCTCTTCGTGAGTTTCAGCAGGAACACAGATATCTACATTAAAAGGGTCTTGCTGATTTGGGCCAGCTGACCAAAAAGCTCCTATGCCTACCACTTTTACCTTTTCCTTTTTTATAGGACAATAAACTTCAAGCTTAGGCTCAAAAGTTTTTTCACCAATTGTAAGCGTGTGGAATAAAATTCTATCTCCTTTGAACTCAGTATCATTTGGGTTACCATAAATTTGATATACGTCACATTGACCATGATAGTGTCTCTTATTCATATTCTTCTCCTTAGTTAAGTTATTAGTTATTAGTTTATTTGTTTGTTATGCTAATCTTGAATCTAATTTTAATTCCACATCCATGCCTTCAAACTGAAGATGTGGTAATACAGAAATACTACAATTATACCATCCAATTTTGCCATCTATTTTTTCGACCACAATATTTGCAGCTTTAAAAGGACATTTTTGTAAGGCAAAATCATCTGGATCAACCATTGTTGTCACATAAGTATTTATCCAATTAGTTAAATGATTTGCAATATACGACTCATCAGCCGTTGATCCAATATTATCCCGCATCACTGACTTCACATAATGAGCTATACGTGTAACAGAATAGGTGTAAGATAAATTGGAAATCATCTGTGCATTCTCTGAATCCTTAGGGTCCTCAAAGGTGTCTGCAAATTTAGTAGATTGCGCACTAAAAAAACAAGCAGTCGTTGAGTTCTTCTCATAAACTAGCGGGATAAATCCACACTTCGCAAATTCAAATTCACGATGATCTGGAATCACAAACTCAACCGGCGGCTTTATTTCTTCTTTACCGCGCACATCAAAGGTATGTGTGGCCAAATCTTCTACCAATCCACCTGCTTTAACGCCGCGTATATGTTGACACCAACCTGAGCGCTCAAAAGACTTACCAAGATTCTTAGCAAATAAAATGGCACTGGATCCCCATAGATAATCCTGATCATTTAAAGGATCAATGGCTTCTTTAAACCCTTTTAATGCTTTATTCGCCGGATTCATCTCTGGATCATAAGGCAAGCGCAGCGTATAACGTGGAAGCGTGAGCCCCACATAAGTCGCCTGCTCGGTCTTTCTGAACTTATTCCAGTTTGCAAACTTAGGATGACTCATTAAGCCTTCTAAATCTTTAATCTGAGAAAGCTCTTCAACACTTTCACACCCAAAGAATTGTGGATTTACGGCTGAGACAAAGGGTGCATGAGATGCCACCGATATCTTACCCATTGTAGACAACCACTCTAGATCCTCATTTGAACGGTTGAATTCGTACAGTCCAATGACAGAGCCGTAAGGTTCTCCACCAAATTGATCATATTCGCCCACATAGACTTTCTTAAACAATGCAGAACTTGAGATATCCACACTATTACATTCAAAGTCTTCGGCCAATTCATCTTTAGACACATCTAAGAAATCAATCTTAATATTCGCTTGGAAGTTGGTGTCTTTCACCAAATCTGCTAAAGAAGTAAATTGTGCTTCAATATGTTTAAATTCAGGTTGATGAATAATCTCATTCACCTGTTCGTTAATGGCTTGATCAATACGATCGATGATATTTTGTGCAATTGACTTATTAAAGCCGGCACTAAAGTCTTCACCGTCGGCATTTGCCATTAACGCTGAAAGACTCGCCATTAAACGGTTTTCTTCACTACATTCTTCTTCAACTTTTGAGAAACTCTCAGCTACCATTGGGGTGAACTCAGTAGTTTTTACATTTAAGCTTGCTGAAGACAAGATTTGCTCAATCGAGCTTAATTTTTCTGAGACATCAACACTCATGATTAAGCCTCCTCTTTATCAGTTTTAACGACTTCGCCTTCAATTACACCAGACTCAATA
>CAXBFV010000012.1:0-10779 GCA_963974985.1 uncultured Gammaproteobacteria bacterium
GAATAGGTTGCTTGAAAATAAAAAAGTGGTGTATACCAAGGGTCGTTTAGAGGCTTCTAAATTTACAGGAGAAGTGACGACAGAGGATCATATTCATAATTTGCCAATGGTTGTTCTTGTGAATAGTGGTACGGCTTCAGCTTCTGAGATTGTTGCTGGCGCTTTGCAGGATCATGGGCGTGCAGTCATTATGGGTGTAAAAACTTTTGGAAAGGGGTCGGTGCAAACGGTAATGCCTCTAGATAAAGAAACAGCAGTCAAGTTAACAACAGCGCGTTATTATACACCAAAAGGGCATGAAATTCAGGGTGAGGGTGTGACGCCTGACATTATGGTTGAATCTATTCATATTCCTTATGATGCTGAAAAAGAGAAAATGAAACAAGAATGGCGTGTGCGAGAAGCTGATTTGAAAAATTCTTTAGCGCATCAAAGTGATGAAGACGCTAAAAAAACATCTGAGGTGTCAACTAAAGATGTTGAGCAAAATGAAAAGGTTTCTGAAGGTGATGAAGATAAAAAGCTGGTAGAGGAGTTTTCAGGAGCGGCAAAAGAAGTTGAAAAAGATGAAAAGAAACCGCTTTTGTATACGGACTATCAGTTGGATGAAGCTTTGACAGTATTAAAGGCATTAGCGATTTACCATAAGTGAAAAAACATAAAATAATGTAAAAATATATAACGTTTTTTGGGGTGTGTTTTTTTAATAAGGGTGTGCTATGATCGCTTTGAATTAAAAAATAACTGAGTCTGTAACGCAGAAACACATTTAAATTTTTAGGGGGATTCTATGAGTAAACCGGCTGTTGTGAAAATTCGAGAGACAAATTATAGAACGGGTTATGTGGTCATGGTTTGCGTTGTAGCGGCCTTTGGTGGTTTGCTATTTGGTGTTGATCAGGGTTTCATGAATGGGTCTTTAAATTTCATTGCAAAAGATTTTGGTTTAACCTCTTCTGAAGGTGCGAGTTTCGCAGCAATTTTACTTTGGGGTTCTGTTGTTGGTGCATTATGCAGTGGCTTTATTTCTAGGGCAATAGGTCGCAAATATACCTTGCTCATGACGGCTGTTATTTTTACGATTTTCTCGCTTCTTAGTTCATTTGCTTCAAATGTGACTGAGTTGACTACTTATCGCTTTATTCTTGGATTGTCCGTTGGGATTGCTTCTTTTTCTGTACCGCTTTATCTTTCTGAAATTGCACCAACACGTTTGCGTGGCGCTTTTATTTCGATGTATCAAATGATGATTACAGTGGGGATTTTTTCAATTTTTCTAACTAATGATCAGGTTGGAAAGTATATGTCTGATTGGCGTCCAATGTTCTACGCAATTACTATTCCGGCAGTAATTATGCTAATTGGCGTGATTATGATTCCTAAGTCGCCTCGTTGGTTGATGCTTAAGAATAGACCTTCGTGTGCACGGAAAGTACTGCATAGGGTGCGCGAAACCCAAAATGAAATAGAAATGGAAATGGACGGGGCTAAGAAAAACACAACGGCATCTAAAAACTTATTTGAATTATTAAAAAGCAGTATGTTTGTTAAAGTGTTGATTTTAGGAATTAGCTTGCAGATGCTTCAGCAGCTAACAGGTATTAATTCAGTTATTTATTATTCATCGTCTATTTTTTCTGCGGCAGGCGTGTCAAACCCAACCACAGCAACAGTGGTTGTTGGGTTGGTGAATATGCTTACAACTTTGATTGCAGTTCTGTTTGTAGATAAGTTAGGACGTAAACCCATTATGTATTTTGGTTTGATGATTTTAACCTTATGTACGGCAGGCTATATTTTTCATACAGAGGCTATCTTAAACGCTACGGGTCAAAACTTAGCGTCAGGTATGAAAACAACACTTTTAGTGTCAACCTTGGTATATATTTTTGCATTTGCGGTTTCAGCGGGTCCGATAGCATGGGTGATTTGCGCAGAAATCTTCCCGCTTCAAGGGCGTGATGTGGGGATGACGGTTACCACGGCGGTGAATTGGATTTTTGCAGCCCTCGTTGTCCAATTCTCTTTACCTATGATGGCGCATCCAAATGGCACGCCTAATCCTGCCGGTGGTGCAAAACTATTTTTCTTCTTTGCAATCTGTTGCTTTGTTGGAATTTTAATTATGAAGTTTTTCACTCCTGAAACAAAAGGTGTTTCTTTAGAAGAGATGGAGAGTAACTTAAGACAAGGTAAAAAGCTCAAAGATATTGGTAGTTAATTTTTAACTGCTATAGCTAACCCGAAAACCTTCCATCCGCTTATCGCAAAGCATTTTGAGATAATTTTTTAGATGGCGTCTCCGGTAATAGTAAGTCCATTGCTAAAATGATATCTAATAAAGGTGCTCAAAAATCAAAGTGAGAAATAATAGAACCTTTTCGGGTTAGCTATATTCCTAGGGATTGTGATTTTTATTTAATTATGGTCTTTTCCCCAATCACTAAAGACCATGATAAAAGTCTGTGAAATGCTTTAGGATTGGTATATACTTCTCCGCGAATCATTTTGCGGTTTTTTTTAAAATTTCTGCGAAATGACTGGCAATAAGTATGAACAGATTCCCTGCATGGTAAATTAGCAGTCTGCTCTACTTGTTATATTTTAGATTAGGAGAAATATTATGATTAGCACTGAGATGAAAAAAGAAATCGTCCAAGAATATAAAATTAGTGAAAGTGACACAGGCTCGCCTGAAGTTCAAGTTGCTTTATTAACAGCCCGCATTGTAGGGTTAAGTGGTCACTTTAAGCACCATATCCATGACTTTCATTCAAGAAGAGGGCTTCTACATTTAGTAAGCCAACGTCGTAAATTATTAGATTATTTGAAATCTAAAGAAGTTGAACGTTATCGTTCACTTATTAAGCGTCTTGGATTACGTCGTTAGAAACTAAAAATGATAACAAAATAAAGGTAAAACTATTCGTGAAAATTTTTAAAGAAGTCTTTGAGTTAGGAAATCGCCAGGTCACTATTGAGACTGGTGGTATTGCACGTCAAACTACAGCTGCAGTGACTGTAACTATTGGTGACACAGTAGTTTTAGTAACCGCTGTTGCGCAAAAGAAAGCAAAACCAGGTATGGATTTTTTCCCGCTGACAATTAATTATCAGGAAAAAGCATATGCCGCAGGCAAGATTCCAGGTGGTTTTCCTAGAAGAGAAGGGCGTCCAGCAAATCATGAAACGCTAACATCGCGTTTAATTGATAGACCTTTAAGACCGCTTTTCCCTAAAGGCTTCCATAACGAAGTTCAAATTGTAGCGACAGTTTTATCCTTTGATCCTGAAGTGCCTGCAGATATTCCTGCACTGATCGGCGCTTCCGCGGCCTTAGCTTTATCTGGTCTTCCTTTCCAAGGGCCCGCAGCCGGTGTTCGAGTTGGATTTATTGATGGTAAATATGTCATTAACCCATCGCATGAAGAGATGCTTGTTTCTGATTTAGATTTGATCGTTGCGGGAACTAAAGATGCGGTACTTATGGTTGAGTCTGAAGCAGACTGTTTACCAGAAGAAGTAATGCTTGGTTCTGTGTTATATGGTCATGAGCAAATGCAAGTGGTTATTGATTCAATTGAGCAGCTTAAAAAACATGCAGGAAAACCTGCTTGGAAATGGGAAGCGGCAAAAGAAAATAAATCGCTTAAAGCTGAAATTAAAGATAAATTTTATAAAGACATTACCAATGCTTTTAGCTTTACTGAAAAGCAGGCGCGTACAGAAGCACTTTCAGAGCTGAAAACTAAAGTTTTAGAAGCAATTGTTTCAGACGAGTTTGATGACTCTGAAGTAGATGAATCTGAAGTGCTTAGTATCGTGGCATCTTTAGAAAAAGAATATGTTCGTAAAAATATTCTTTCAGGAAAAGCGCGTATAGATGGTCGTGATACGCGTACCGTGCGCCCAATTTCTGTTAAAACAGGGATTCTGCCACGTGCGCATGGTTCTGCTTTGTTTACACGTGGTGAAACACAAGCCATTGTTGTGACAACACTTGGTAATGATCGTGATGCTCAGATTTTAGAAAATATTGCAGGTGATTCACGTAGTCGCTTTATGTTGCATTATAATTTCCCTCCATACTCTGTAGGTGAAACAGGATTTATGGGTACACCTAAGCGTCGTGAAATTGGCCATGCTAATTTAGCAAATCGTGCTTTAGGGCATGTGCTTCCAGATGAAAGTGAATACCCTTATGTATTACGAGTGGTTTCTGAAATCACTGAATCAAATGGTTCAAGCTCTATGGCGACAGTTTGTGGTAGTTCATTATCTATGATGGATGCAGGCGTTCCTTTGAAAGCACCTGTCGCCGGTATTGCGATGGGTCTGATTAAAGAAGGCGATAAGTTTGCCGTACTTTCAGATATTTTAGGTGATGAAGATCATCTTGGTGATATGGACTTTAAAGTTGCTGGAACCAGTGATGGCATTACTGCATTACAAATGGATATTAAGATCACGGGTATTACGCGTGATATTATGGTCGCTGCCTTAGAGCAGGCTAAAGAAGGGCGTCAACATATCTTAAGCATCATGAACGAGGAGCTTTCTAAGCCTCGTGTAGAGCTTTCAAAACATGCACCTCAAATGAAAATGATTAAAGTTGCCCCTGGAAAAATCAGAGATATTATCGGTAAAGGCGGCGCAACAATTAAAGCGTTAGCTCAAGATACCGGTGCTTCTGTTGATGTAAGTGATGACGGTTCAGTAAAGATTTTTGCACTAAGTAAAGATTCTTTAGAAAAAGCAATTGAGCGTATTGAAGAAATCGTCTTAGATGTTGAAAATGGCCAAACCTATGAAGGGACGGTTGTTAAACTTATGGACTTTGGTGCTTTTGTAAACTTGATCCCTGGTAAAGATGGGTTGTTACATATTTCTGAATTTGATGGCGACGTCGAGCGTTCAGAAGATGCATACAGTGAAGGTGATAAAGTTACCGTTACCGTTGCAAATGTAGATCGCCAAGGAAAAATCAAGCTTGTTTTAGCAAACGCTGAGGCAATGGCGTAAATATTTGTTAAACTTATCTTAAAGACTTTTAAAAAGGCTGTTCTATGAGTGTTGTGCAAACTGAAGATCCCGTTGCTGAAACAGATCATTCTGTTAATTTCACTGATGCGGCTGCCTTTAAAGTTAAAGAACTTATTACTGAAGAAGGTAATCCTGAGATTAAGCTTCGTGTTTATATCACCGGTGGGGGCTGTTCTGGCTTCCAATATGGCTTTGCCTTTGAAGAAGAAATGAATGAGGATGACTTTCAGGTTGATAACCAGGGAGTCACACTACTCATTGATTCAATGAGTTTTCAGTATTTGCTAGGCGCAGATGTTGATTTCAGAGAAGACGTTGAGGGTGCGCATTTTATTATTCGCAACCCGAACGCTAAAACAACTTGTGGTTGTGGTTCATCTTTTTCTGTTTAGTTTTTTAGTATTAAATCAGTTTCCCATAACAAAAATATTTGCCAATAAATGATTTTTGCAGAAGTCTTTTCCTGATTGGTATAGACTGATTGCCATATTATTTTAAATGGTAAAACAGTTATGAAACTTGCATCTTATGAGGTTGGTAATGATCAACCTTTTTTTCTATTATCTGGTCCTTGTGTCATTGAAAGTGAGCAGCTTGCTTTAGATACAGCTGGTTATTTAAAAGAAGTGACGGATAAGCTAGGGATTCCTTTTATTTACAAGTCTTCTTTTGATAAAGCCAATCGTTCTTCAATTTCAAGCTTTAGAGGTTTTGGTGTTGAAAAGGGTTTAGCGATCTTAGAGAAAGTTAAAAAACAAATTGGTGTGCCAGTGGTGACGGATGTACACGAAGATACACCTTTAAATGAAGTAGCCTCAGTGGTTGATGTTATGCAAACTCCAGCCTTCCTATGCCGTCAGACTAATTTTATTTTAAATGTTTGTAAGCAAGGGATTCCCGTGAATATTAAAAAGGGGCAGTTTCTAGCGCCTTGGGATATGGAGCACGTAGTTAATAAAGCTAAGTCCACTGGTAATGAGCAAATCATGGTGTGTGAGCGTGGGGCCTCTTTTGGTTATAATAATCTAGTGTCTGATATGCGTTCTGTTTCAGTATTACAGAAAACGGGGTGTCCTGTCGTATTTGATGCCACGCATTCTGTGCAACTTCCAGGTGGTCAAGGAACAACTTCTGGTGGGCAGCGTGAATTTGTGCCGGTATTAGCGCGTGCTGCGATTGCAGTGGGTGTCGCAGGTATTTTCATGGAAACACATCCTGATCCTTCAAAGGCTCTAAGTGATGGGCCTAATTCTTGGCCGATGTATAAAATAGAAGCTTTATTAGAAAACCTTATGGCTTTTGATAAAGTAAACAAAGCTTCTGCTATGCCTGAAAGCTTATTAGAAGATTAATCTCGTACTATTGAAGCCAGTAATGCTTCTGATTCTTCTAAAAATTGATTATAATATCGAGCAGATTTTAAACGAATATCATCAACTATCGGAGTAAGAAACTCAATGTCAAAAATTGTCAAAGTAATCGCGCGTGAAATATTAGATTCTCGAGGAAACCCAACAGTAGAAGCTGATGTTATATTAGCTTCAGGTGCTTTTGGGCGTGCGGCTGTGCCTTCAGGTGCCTCTACAGGTTCAAGAGAAGCAATTGAGTTAAGAGATCATGATGCGAGTCGTTATGCTGGTAAAGGTGTTTTAAAAGCAGTTGAAAATATTAATACCAAGATTGCAGACACAGTAATAGGTTTGGAAGGTGCTGATCAACGTGCTGTAGATGTTGCGATGATTAAACTAGACGGTTCTGACAACAAGGCTAATTTGGGCGCGAATGCTATCTTGGCTGTGTCATTGGCAGTGGCAAAAGCTGCCGCAACGGAAGCGCAAAAACCTTTGTTTGTACACCTTTCTAAAAATAAAGAATTTGTAATGCCTGTACCAATGATGAACGTTATCAACGGTGGGGAGCACGCAGATAATAATGTTGATATGCAAGAATTTATGGTGTTACCAGTTGGGTTTACAAAATTCTCAGAAGCATTGCGTTGTGGAACTGAAATTTTTCATACCTTGAAAAAAGTATTGGTAGCCGCTGGTTACAGTGTTGCCGGTGTTGGTGATGAAGGGGGTTATGCGCCTGATTTACCGTCGAATGAAATGGCGATTGAGATGATCATGAAAGCGATTGTTGAAGCGGGCTATAAACCAGGCGAAAATGTTTATATTGGTTTGGACCTAGCCAGTACAGAATTTTATGCTGATGGTACCTATAATCTTAAATCTGAAAACAAACGTTTAACTTCTGCAGAATTTGTAGAATATCTAGCGGAATGGGTAGAGAAATATCCAATTATAACGATTGAAGATGGCATGGATGAAGGCGATTGGGACGGTTGGAAACTATTAACAGAAAAAGTGGGCGATAAAGTTCAGTTGGTTGGTGATGATTTATTTGTTACCAATACTAAAATTCTGAAAGAAGGCATTGATAAAAATATCGCAAATTCTATTCTGATAAAATTAAATCAGATTGGGACACTAACAGAAACTTTAGAAGCCATTAAGCTTGCGCATGATGCAAATTATACAACTGTGATTTCACATCGTTCTGGTGAAACTTCAGATACAACCATTGCTGATTTGGCGGTAGCAACCAATGCGGGGCAAATTAAGACGGGTTCTTTGTGTCGTTCAGATCGTGTTTCAAAATATAATCAGTTATTGCGTATTGAAGAAGCTTTAGGCGATAAAGCCATTTATCCAGGCTTGAAAGCTTTCAAGCATATTAAGTGATATTATTATGCCGCGACTTGATCGTGGCATTTTCGTGGTGAAAGGCTAATGCATAATACCTTAAAATTTCAAATTGTTGTCTTACTTTTAGCCGTAGGTGTTATTTTGCTTCAACTTGATTTGTGGTCTAGTCAAAGCGGTATTGGACCCATCATTTCCTTAAATCAAAATGTTCATAAATTAGAACAGGCGAACTCAAAAATCAGGGTACGTAATAATGCGCTCTATGATGAAGTGGTAAGTCTTCGAGATAATAATAATGTTATCGAAGGTTTGGCTCGTGAAGATTTAGGGTTGATTAAAAAAGGTGAAACTTATTTCCAGGTTCTAAAACCACTTTCATCGGCGCATCGTTAATAATGTGGTGCGTTGTGCCTGCTGCCGGCATTGGCTCAAGAATGCAGTCAAAGCTGCCAAAACAATATTTAAAATTAGCCAATGGTAAAACAATTTTAGATACAACGATTCAGTCCTTATTGGCTTCTGATGCCATTTCAAATGTGTTGGTTGTCTTGCACCCTAAAGATAGTTTTTGGAAGCAATCAGCTTTTGTGGATGCAAAAAATGTTAAGGTTTGTGTCGGGGGAGCAGAAAGAGTCGACTCCGTACTTGCAGGGCTGACGCATCTTAAGTCGCATATTGAAGATGATGAATGGGTAATGGTACATGATGCGGCACGCCCTTGTGTGGATGCAAATGATGTGGACGGTCTTTATCAAATTATCGAAGGTAGTGAAGCAATAGGAGGCTTGTTGGCTTTACCTGTTCATGAAACCGTAAAAGCATCTACGGAATTTCAAACTGTGATGAAAACAGTGGATCGCTCAGAATTGTGGTTAGCGCAGACGCCACAAATTTTTCCTTTTGCTGCGCTGCAGACATCAATGCTAGAAGCTAAAACTGATGGTGTAAAAATCACAGATGAGTCTTCGGCAATGGAACATGCGGGATTTAAGCCAACTTTAGTGGTGGGAAGTCGTAAGAATATTAAAATAACAACGCCTGAAGATATTGAGTTGGCAAATTTATATGGTTAACTGATTTTGGTTAATGGTGTTTCTAGAAAAGTGTTTATACATAATGCAGTTCAAAGTATCAGCTTTTATTTGAAGGATTTTTTGATGAAAATATATGAAGACATTGCGGGTAATAGCAGGCCTATTGGCTAAATGGGTTCATTTATTTGCGTGAAAAAGCCCATAAAAAAATGAGATTTTGAATTGGATTATGTATATATGCAAGAAAAATATGGATTATCTAAAGTTTTGGTTACGGTTTTACTGCTGGCAACGCTGACACCTGTTATTTCAGATTTATATTTACCTTCATTACCTTTCATTGCGCAGGCTTTTCAGGTCAGTGCCAGAGATGTGCAATTGAGTCTATTTTATTACCTTACCGGACTCGCTTTGTCACAGTTAATCTATGGGCCTTTGTCTGATGCTATTGGGCGCAAAGTACCTTTAATGGTTGGTTTGAGTTTATGTGTGGTAGGGAGTGTGATCTGTTTCTCAGCACAGAGTATAGAGTTTTTGAATGCTGGTCGTGTGGTACAAGGGATAGGGGCTGGGTCTGGCATTGCTATTTCGCGATCCATTATGCGAGATGTGTTTTCAGGTTCAAAGCTTGCAAAAATGAGCTCTTATTTGTCCATCGCAAATATAGCGGTGATTACCAGTGCACCTTTTTTAGGCGGTTATCTCCAAGAATGGTTTCACTGGAGAGCAGGTTTTATTTTTCTAACAGGCTACACATTATTTATTTTATTTTTAGTTAAGCAAGCTTTGCCCGAGACAGGTCATAGTATTCAAAAAGAAGGCTTTAAATTAAAGGTATTTAAAGAGAACGTAAAATTTCTGCTAAGAAGCCCTATTTTTAGAATTTTCACAGGGATTATTTTGCTGACCTATGCCAATGTTTTTGCTTGGTTGACCACAGGGCCAATTTTATTGCAAACAAAGCATGGATTAAGCCCAACTGATTTTGGCTTACTGTGTTTAGTAATTGGTTTTTTTTATGCCATTGGCTCATTAATCAATGCGCGCTTACTTTCCAAATATCCACCGTCAAAATTGATTTTAATGGGTGGGCTGCTGATGTGCTTGGGAGGCGCCAGTATTATCATTATGGTTGTTTTGCATGAAGAAGTCATGTTTGCTTTGTTTACTGCTGTTTTGGTGTTTTTATTTGGGACGAGTTTTGTTTTTGGGAATTCCTTTGCTTGTGTCTTAACGCCTTTTGGAAATATGGCGGGGACGACAGTCGCGGTGATTGGTTTCTTTCAGGTTTTAGGAGGCGTGTTATCCAGTGGTTTAATGAGTGTTTTTTCAGACTATGGTGCCATGCCTATGGGTGTGTTTATTCTTTTATCAAGCAGTGCATTAGTGGGGTTAATTCTTTACGCTCTAAAATTTTCAGGGAATTGCCATGATTGAAATCAAAGATCTTTCCGTTGGGGGAATCCTCAAGAGCATCAATGCAACAATTTCTCCTGGTAAATTAATTGCCGTTATTGGTCCAAATGGCGCGGGGAAGAGTACTTTGGTAAAAGCTATCTCAGGTATTATTGATGATTATAGGGGCGCTGTTTATTTAAATAAACAGAACATGCTTGAGTACCCGGTAAAAGCGCGGGCAAATTTATTGGCTTACATGCCGCAACATATAGAGCTTGCCTTTGACTATAGCGTGGCAGAGATCATTGAGATGGGTGTCTATGCTTTGCCTGTGAGTCAGAAACAAAAAATTATGCAGGCAGCCATAAAAGAAACGGATATAGCACCATTAATTAAAAGGATTTACCCAACATTGTCCGGTGGTGAGAAGCAGCGTGTTCATCTTGCGCGGGTGATGGCACAGCTTGGAATGTTTATTTCAGCTAATCCTCAGTACCTGATGCTAGATGAACATACAGCGCATCTAGATCTCAAGTATCAGCATGAATCTTTTCAGCTGATTAGAGGTTTTGTAAAAGCCTATCATTTGGCAGCAG